>CAZSGT010000223.1:0-4249 GCA_964606215.1 uncultured Lachnospiraceae bacterium | reverse complement strand
ACCATTAGCTGCTCCTAAAAAACAGTCGCAGCATGGAGGCTAACTATGCAAATTCCTGTTTATGTCCCAGACATACAGCCTGCACCTGGCAGCCCAAAAGAATCCTATTTAAAACCCGGCGAGCGCTTTGACGATTTGCAGCTGCAGGGCTATGAAATTATCCAGAATCCTGATGGATTCTGCTTTGGCATGGATGCAGTGCTTCTTTCTTCTTTTATACAGATAAAACCCGGCGAACAGGTCATAGACCTTTGCACCGGCACAGGCATTCTTCCTGTACTTATGGCGGCGAAAATGCAGCCGTCACATATTTATGGACTGGATATCCAGGAATACAGTATAGATATGTCCTGCCGAAGTGTCCTTTACAACGGACTATGTCATAAGATTTCTTTTATTCACGGGGATATCAAGGATGCCGGTAAACTTTTTGGAACTGGAATCTATGATGTGATTACCTGCAATCCCCCCTATATGACGGCGGAACACGGCAGGCAAAACGAAACAACTCCAAAGGCGGTTGCCAGACATGAAGTCCTCTGTACACTGGAGGACGTTGTCCGGGAAAGCGCCAGATTGTTAAAGGCAAACGGGCGGTTTTACATGGTGCACAGACCCTTCCGTCTGCCGGAAATATTCGACGCGATGCGCCGCTATAAACTGGAGCCGAAAACCATGCAGCTGGTATACCCCTTTGTCAATAAAGAGCCAAATATGGTTTTGATTGAAGGAAGAAAAAGCGGCAAGCCCCGGCTGAAAAATCTGCCGCCTGTTATCGTATATGACACCCCCGGTGTTTATACCGACCAGATATTGGAGATTTATCATATGAAAACAACGGAGGTCCAGTGAGAAAAATCTTAGATTTTTCTCACGCAAGATTTGTGTCTGCGCGCTGCTTGACACAAACTCGTTATGCGCATTAAAGCAGCGCAGAAATGAGGATTAACATGAGCGGAACACTATACTTATGTGCAACCCCTATTGGAAACCTGGAAGACATCACATACCGGGTAATCAAGACGCTGCAGGAAGTGGATATCATTGCCGCAGAAGATACGAGACACACCATTCATCTGCTGAACCACTTTGATATCAAAACACCCATGACCAGCTACCATGAATTTAACAAATATAAAAAAGCAGAAACCCTGGTGGAAAAGCTTTTGGCAGGAACCAATATTGCTCTGGTTACCGATGCTGGAACCCCGGGCATTTCCGACCCCGGCGAAGAACTGGTACGCCAGGCACATGCTGCGGGAATTCCCGTGACTTCCCTGCCCGGCGCCTGCGCCTGCATCACAGCCCTGACAATGTCCGGACTGCCCACCAGACGATTTTGTTTTGAAGCGTTTCTGCCCACAGATAAAAAACAGCGGGCAGAGATTTTAGAGGAGCTGAAAACCGAGACCCGTACAGTAATTCTGTATGAAGCGCCGCATCATCTGGAGGCGCTTTTGGAAGAATTATATGAAACTCTCGGAGAACGAAATCTTACCCTCTGTAAAGAGCTTACCAAAAAACACGAAAAAGTTATGCAGACTACCTTGTCTGAAGCCATAGATTTTTATAAAGAGGAAGCCCCCCGGGGAGAATATGTTCTTGTACTGGAAGGCGTTTCCAGAGACCAGCTGCAGGAGGACGCCAGAGCACAGTGGCTGCAGTTATCCCTGCAGGAACATATGGATTTGTATTTATCCCAGGATATTCCGAAAAAAGAAGCCATGAAAAAAGTGGCCAGAGACCGGGGTATGACCAAACGGGACGTATATCAGATGCTGCTTGAAGAAAGCTGACAAATAGATTGCCAGATTACCAATGAAACAAGATACTAGTAACGCATACATTACTTACGAGAAAGGAACTATTATGAAATACATAAAAACCAGTCTTTTATTTCTTTTATTTTTCCTATGCACAGGACGAACAGTCCATGCCGAAGAAACTGCTTATACGTTTACGGTAGATGCAAACACGGCGTTATATCTGTACGATATTGTAGATTACGACACAGAAACTGCCGTATACGATGTAATCGAACCCCAGGCAACCATTACCCGGGATGGAATATTTTTATCTTCCACCGAAGGCGTTTATCACGCTGCCATCCAATCCAAAACAAATACCCTTTCCCTGACCCTGGTTGTCAATGCCCGGACGTATACCTCCGAGGCAGTGCATCTCCAGGAAATGAATGCACTTTTGGATATCCTGCAGCCGGATTTTAACCTGAAAAAAGAAACCTTTGAATCCTATTATGCCACATATATTGACATATTTACGAGACTAAAAAAATATAGTGAATATGAAAAATATTTTAAGAAAATTAGCACGGATGCCAGCCACTATATTGCCCTGCCGGGAAGCTGGCGGCTGGATGCATGCCTGGCTAATATGAAGGATTTTATGAGTAACCGGAACCTGCAGATTTCTTCTGCCCGACATGACAGAGGCGATTACATCACCTTGAAGTTTAACCACAGAATAGATACCCTGGACATTTGTTATTACGGTGCTCTTACCGGCACGGATACTTTAAACAACCTTTCCTTCCCGGTAACCGTCACCGTGTACAACGCAAAGGGACAGCCTGTCTACAAAAAAACAGCCTCCGTCGCCGTGGATAACACAAAACTGTCCCTTCCGATTGACAGCAGTTTTTCAAAAAATGGCACATATTCTGTTACACTTACGTACGGAAAAGATGAGGATATTTTTGTTACGCCGATGAAGTCTTTCACCGTGGATAAACATTTATATTCTGCTAAAAAAAGAACTATATATTTAAAGAAAAATACTTCTGTTTATGAAAGTGATTCCACCGACAGCCCGGTAGTGGAAAAGGCCAACGTCTACAAGGCATATAAACAGATAAAAACTGGTACAAACGGCTGGGTTATAATAAAACTTCCAGATGGAAAAAAGGTGTATGTGAAATCTGGACGTGTTGCCAAAAAAAAGAAAAAGGTTCCTAAGAAAAAAATAGTCAGCACATCCGATACCCTTTACGACTACAAGGATATGGTAAAGGACATTGAAGAACTGGTATTATATTTTCCAAATTATGTTACATCCCAGGTCCTGGGACAGACTGCAGACGGCAGGGATTTTTACTGCCTGACATTTGGAAATCCCTACGCAAAAAAACAGATACTGATTCAGGCGTCCATGCACGCCAGAGAATGGAAAAACACCCAGATTATTATGGCGCAGCTGGAATATTACTGCCGGAAATATAAAAGCGGCTCCTACAAGAAAACCTCTTATAAAAAGTTATTTGATAATGTATGTATTTATATTATGCCTATGACCAACCCGGACGGCGTTACCATCAGCCAGTACGGTGCCAATGCATTAAACAATGCGGCGCTCCGACGTCTTGTTAAAAACACACACCAACCCACCAGGACGTGGAAATCCAACGGCAGGGGTGTAAACCTGAATTACAATTTTGATACCGGATGGAAAAATATAAACTGTGACGCCGGTCCCGCTTCCGAGCGGAGCAAGGGTACAAAGGCGGTAAGCGAACTGGAGTCCCGTATGATGGTAGATTTTGTAAACTCCCATTCCCTGTGTGCCGTAGTAAGCCTCCATGAAATGGGAAATGTGATTTACTGGAACTATGGACAAAAAGGTGCTCTGGCGAAAAAAAGCACTTCTCTGGTAAACACCATCCGCGGCATCACCGGTTATGTTAAGCTGGGAGAGTATTGCAATTCCGGAGGTTTTTCCGACTGGTGCTCCCACAAAAAGAAGATTCCATCCTGTACAGTGGAGACCGGAACCATTGCAGCTCCCGTCTCTCACTCCCAGTTTAAGACCATGTACAGGCAAACCCGGAAACTTTTACCGGCCTTGGCGAAACTATACCACTAGTATGGGCGCCCCATGTTTTCCTTATGTTGTCTTCGGCGCCTGCGGCGGTAAAACATTTCATTGTACAACATAATTTCCACCATCTCTGGCTGATGCTCTATATCCATTTGTGGATTTTTTTCTACACAGAAATTGGCGATTTCCGCTGCCATGCGGCGAAGTCTTACGGCATCTGGAACCTGGTCGTACATAGTACTTCCATCCCATTCCATCTTGTCACAGACCTCATCAATATGCCTGCTGATTTCCTTTGTAAAGGGAGGATACAGACTTTTCATGTAAAAGTATTCTGTATCCTCTTTTTGCGATGCCGTGTATGGCATTGCAAGCTGTGGTATCATTTGATTTCCCTTTGGATATAACAATACGG
>CAZSGT010000222.1:0-4249 GCA_964606215.1 uncultured Lachnospiraceae bacterium | reverse complement strand
GTAGCACCGGTGAATACCGATTCAGAAATTACGTTTTATTCCACCAATTCTTCTGTAGCTGTAGTGGATAGCGTAAAGGTGACAGTAGACGCTGACGGAAAGATTAAAGTGCCTGTGATTGCTGTAAGCAATGGTACTGCCATTATTGTAGGTATTACAGAAAACGGACTGAAAGTCCTTTATGCGGTCGGCGTAGGCGATATAAAGGTCAGTGATTTGAAAGAGCCCACAGACCCGACACCGAAAGGCATAGAAGGCATTGATGAAACCGGCGGTACGCAGACAGAACCGGTGGATTCCCTTACACTGAAGAAGAAAAGTGTTATTATCGCGGCAGGTAAATCAGCATCTATATCCTTTACGGCATCTTCCGTGCCAAAGGTAACCACATCAAGCAGTAAGGTTGCCACGGTTAAAGTAAACGGAAAAAATGTGGTAATTACCGTGCCGAAAAAGGCAGAGAAAGGTGCGTCTGCAAAAATTCAGGTTACTGTCGGGAAGAAAGCTGCAGTTATCAATGTAACCGTGCAAAATCCTGCCAAGAAGATAAAGGCGGCAAAGAAGACTGTGACAGTTAAGAAGAAAAGGACGGTAACTGCCAAATTCAAAGTCACTGCCACCAACAAGAAGAAAGCGGCAGCAGACACTATAAAAGCCACCTCCCAAAATAAGAAGGTTGCGAAGATTGTCAGCTGCAAGGTAAAGAAGGGCAAGGCAGAGGTTAAGATACAGGGAGTAAAGAAAGGTAAAACAAAGGTAACACTTAAGATTGGCAAAAAATCTGCAAAGGTAACCGTGGCGGTTAAATAAAGCCGGATTACAAGAGCTGTATGAATATGCCGGAAAATCAAGAGAAACACACTATGTAAGTTGGTATATAGTAACAGAGAAAGAGACCTTGGGAAGCCAGGGTCTCTCTTTATGGTAGCGGCGTTTCCAATATACATTCATGGGTCAGGAGCCAGATTTTTTTGTCAATGCCTCCGGCATAACCAGTCAGATTTCCGTTTGCGCCGATGACCCGGTGACAGGGGATGATAATGGAGATGGGATTGTGGGAGACAGCGCTGCCCACAGCCCGGGCAGACATTTTTGGTATTTTCTGTCTGTGGGCGATTTGCTTTGCAATCTCTCCGTAGGTGGTGGTTTCACCATAAGGAATTTCGCATAAAATATCCCAAACAGATTTCCGGAAGTCCGTGCCCTCCGGCGCCAGGGGAATTTCGGAAATGGAGGGCATACCTCCGGCAAAATACCAATCTAGCCAGCGGCATGTCTGCTGTAATAGCGGAGTGTCCCGTTTTTCTATCTCCTTCTCTTTGTTTTGCAGGGTGGACAGATAGTACTTTTGTCCATGTATCCACAGTCCGGACAGCTGGTTTTCTTTTTCTGCCAGCATAATGTCCCCAAGGGGGGAAGAATAGTTTTTAATATATATCATGGCAGCCTCCATTCATGTACTGCCTATATTATATAAGAATCTAAGGGGGAAAACAATGGAAATCCATTGCAGCGGCGGTGGAGGAAGCCCGCTGCAGGGTGCGGGCGAAAGGCTTTGGGATGGTGCCGGGGAAAAGATGCAGGGTAATCTTGTGCAGTTCTATAAATTATGGTAGACTTAGCATAGGTATATCCGTGCGTCCGGCACGAGAGTTTTGCAAGCGAAATTCTTTTTAACCTGGTGTATTGGATATGGATATAGAATTAAATGATTGAAAAAGAGAGGTAATGGAACTATGAGCAAAGAAATACCCTACAAAATTTATCTGGAAGAAAATGAGATGCCAAAGCAGTGGTATAATGTGCGGGCAGATATGAAGAATAAACCAGCGCCTATTTTGAATCCGGCCACATTGAAGCCGGTTACGGTTTCGGAACTGGCTCCGATTTTTTGTGAGGAGCTGGCGAAGCAGGAGTTAGATGATACTTCACCGTATTTTGATATTCCACAGGAGATACAGGATTTCTATAGAATGTACCGTCCCTCACCGCTGACCAGGGCATATTGTCTGGAAAAGAAGCTGGATACTCCGGCACATATTTATTATAAATTTGAGGGAAATAACACCTCTGGAAGCCATAAGTTAAACTCTGCCATTGCCCAGGCATATTATGCGAAGATGCAGGGACTGAAGGGAGTGACTACGGAGACGGGAGCCGGCCAGTGGGGTACGGCGCTGTCCATGGCTTGTTCCTATTTTGATTTGGACTGCCAGGTATATATGGTAAAAGTTTCCTATGAGCAAAAGCCGTTCCGAAGGGAAGTTATGAGAACCTACGGGGCAACTGTGACACCGTCTCCTTCTATGCTTACGGAGGTAGGACGAAAGATTAACGAAGAATTTCCTGGCACCACGGGAAGCCTTGGATGCGCCATCTCCGAGGCGGTGGAAGCGGCAACGACCCAGGAGGGATACCGTTATGTGCTGGGTTCTGTGCTGTCCCAGGTATTATTGCATCAGACGATTATCGGCCTGGAGACAAAGGCGGCGCTGGATAAATACGGCGTTAAGGCAGACACCATTATTGGGTGTGCAGGAGGAGGCTCCAATCTGGGCGGTCTGGTTTCACCTTTTGCAGGTGAGATATTAAGGGGAGAGGCGGATTATGAGATTATTGCCGTAGAACCGGCATCCTGCCCCAGCCTTACCAGAGGAAGATATGCATACGATTTCTGTGATACCGGAAAGATTTGCCCGCTGGCAAAAATGTACACGCTGGGAAGCGGATTTATTCCATCTGCCAACCATGCGGGAGGATTGCGCTATCACGGCATGAGCACCATTGTTTCCCAGCTGTATGATGATGGAATCATCACGGCGAGAAGCGTGGAGCAGACAGATGTATTTAAGGCAGCCCAGACATTTGCCAGAGTGGAGGGAATCCTGCCGGCGCCGGAAAGCAGCCATGCTATTAAGGTTGCCATTGATGAAGCGCTGAAATGTAAAGAAACTGGCGAGGAGAAAAATATTGTATTTGGTCTTACCGGAACCGGATATTTTGATATGGTTGCGTATCAGAAGTTTAACGATGGAGAAATGTCTGATTATATCCCAACGGATGAGGAGTTGGAGAAGAGCCTTGCAATGTTGCCTAAGGTAAATATCTGATGAAATAAAATCATACGTGCAAATAGTGTGGATTGGAGGCAAAAGATGAACAGTTCAAAAGGGGACACATCCGTACGCACAGTACCCTGTAGTGTGTTGGCCATAGAGCT
Source organism: uncultured Lachnospiraceae bacterium (assembly GCA_964606215.1). Taxonomy (GTDB): domain Bacteria; phylum Bacillota; class Clostridia; order Lachnospirales; family Lachnospiraceae; genus CAZSGT01. The sequence goes on along the minus strand of CAZSGT010000222.1, from coordinate 1,029 downwards.
TACGACTTATAAGATTATTAGTGCAGATGAAGAGTTTTTGCGTCTGGTGGAGTTGGATGATGTGCAAACCATCCTCGGCAAGAAACTGAAAGACTGTGCATGTATTGGAAATAGTATTTTTAAACAGTGGAAGGAGCACTGTTTTACAACAGTTTTAAAAAAGGGTTTTGCTTTTATTGAGAGTACGATTTACACAATGTCGGGTGTGAATATACCAGTATTTCTTTGCTGTACTGCATTTTTTAGTGCAGATGGGAAGGTGTGTGGAAGGATACTGATTAGCCGTGCGGCGGCGGTGGGGACGGTAAATTCTGATGGAACACCACAGAATGGGCAGATTTATCAGTCTATGCTGGACCGCCTGGATGAAGCAGCCTATATCATTACCAAAGAGGATATGCGTATTCTGTATATGAATCCCCAGATGGAACGATTATATCCTTCTGTCCGCCTGGGGCATGTCTGCCATGAGGAGATGAATCACCTGGACAGACCCTGCTCTGCGTGTCTGGTGCCCAAGATGCGGCAGGAGAATATCTTTAAAGACGGACACGTTTTTTATGATAAAAAACGAGGATATTCCCTGGATATGGAGATGGCATATATTAACTGGAACGGGGAAGATGCGTATCTGGTTGTCTATAGCAGCATCAAGCCCTCTGCCGGGGAAGAAAAACGACGCAATCAGAAACAGCGTGTGCAGGAGCGTTATGCCAATGTATTTTTCTACGGACATGATATTATCACCCAGATTGATATTGCTACAGGGGCGTTTCAGATGATATCCAACCATGAACAGTATCCCTTTGCCAGCGTGCCGGAAGGAAATGATTATTATGCAGAGGAAAAGCAGCTGCTGGATTTTGCCGTATACCCGGAGGACCGCAAGCTGGTAAAAGATATACTGGGATTTGATAATATGATTGCGGCGTTCAAGGAAGGGGAGACGGTGCGAGAGGCTGTATTCCGCATGTATGAGGCGGGAAATATGGTCTGGAAAGAAGTTCGTGCATTCCACTATGATGATGC
>CAZSGT010000221.1:0-4257 GCA_964606215.1 uncultured Lachnospiraceae bacterium | reverse complement strand
TTTTTATAGTGCCACTACGCTATCGAAGAATTATAGACTAAGAAAAATCTTCCTTTAAAAGCAAGAAAACCCCATACGGGGTTTTTCTTTAATTCCACGGCAAAGTATCATCAGTTAAAAAATCAGTTAAGCTACGTGTAGCATTTCTTATTGCAGTAGCTTCTTTATGCCTTTGGCGTTGTGCCGCAAGCTGTTCTGGACTTTTACGGATATCCAGTCCTAAGCCACTTTCGACTAATGCCTTATTAAGTGATATTTCACTTTCATTATCATTTTGTCCGATTGCTTCAACAACTCTGTTGTGTTGCTCTAAAACAGGATGTACCGCTTTCATTTCTATATCTTTGCGCAGTGTTTCATACTTTGAGCAGGTTTCCGCTACCTTGCGCATGTTAGCATAAAAGTTAAGATGTGATTCATACTCTAGGTATGTTTCCTGTTGTGAAAGAAAGCCTTTATTGACATATATGTCAAATTCTTCGGGGTGTACGTTAATGATTAGTGGGAATCGTCTGTAAGCTTGACTTTTTTCCGCTCCATCATTCGTACTATCATTTTCATCTTTAGCACCTGCTAACGTTTCTAGGAACTCAACATAAGGTTGTACACTGTTTACGATGTTCACTGCATTTACAAGTCCAACGGAAGAATACTTCACATTCTGCCTTTGCTTTGTAGGGTGGGTATCAAACACATTGTATACATTGCTCCTGCCGCCTAATTCTTTGATAAGATTACCAGCGCGACGGTCATGCCAAATCAGGACGGGTTGACCGTCGTACCCTTCGAATAAAGCATTGTCTGCTCCTACTTCAAAAAAGATTTCTTCATCATTGGTGAGGTTCGGGAACAGAGCGCGTGCAAGTGCTTTAGACATAACGCCTTTGCCTGCTCCTGCATCTCCACACACATAATAGTTTAGCCTTGTCTTTGGCGGTGTCAAATCAGATAGATATACGCCGCGCATCTTGCGGAAAAACTCCAGATTATCAGCGTATAGGATAGGGTCTTCTTTTTTAGCCTGCAATAATGTCAAACCTTCTGTCATGATTCTTTGTCCCATTTCCTGTCTTTCTGTCAGCACATCAGCCTTTTTCCCCCACTTTGCACGCAGTTCGTCACGCTTATCTAATGCGGCACGCCAATCAAAATTGGCTTGCACATCAGTATCGGGATAACGGTATTTTCCTTTATCCTGTTGTGCTTCATCCTCATGGGTCAAATATTGCAGGCAATCTAAAAATGCACCGCGACCTTTACCATAACTTACGAAATTATCTGGGATTCCAAACCATTTTGCAATGGTAATCAGTTCGGTATTGTTATCCTTCATTTTCAAAACTATATGAAAATGTTTAGGCTTCTTTGTTCCTGCCACATGGTTAGGATTATCTTCTTCATCTTCTTTGCTGTATACATCCTTATCATGCACAACATAACCCCACTGTAAAATATTTTTATGTTCCAATGCAACCTTGATTCTATCTTCTGTAAGCAAGACTTCCCCTGTTTCTGGATGCCTTTCATACTGCATTATATTATACACACTAGGACTGCTTTTACCTTTCTTAGCCATATCTTATTACCTCTCTTATTGTCGGGCGGTTTTAACGCCATTATAGTTTATCCATTTATTGTGGTAGAGCATATCCTAAAAAAAATTTTCGGGTGCCGAAAGGCACCGCCCTTCCCCTACCTGTTAATACTAATTATACTACCTTTTATTATTCTTAGCAAGTAATGAAAGGTAGTATTTATACTAAGTTTACTAACTTTACTAAGACTGCCACCACAAGCCCATTGGTGGCAGTCAAACGCAGTATTTATCAGTATTTCAGGGTAGGGGAAGGGCGGTTTTTACTAAGTTTACTAAGATACTAACCAGAAAAACTTTTACATAGTATTGTAGGTATTAATCCATGTCATCTACTTTAAATTCCATAAGACTTAGTAAGGTATCATAAATTTTAGGGAAAGCTAACAGCATAAATTGTATGATTTCCTGTTCATTCCAACCATTTACCTTTTTTAATCTTCTGGTTAATTCTTCAATCCGCTGTTCCTGCTGTTCATTATCTATAATGATTTCTACGTTATAATGCTTCATTCCTTTATCTCCTTCACATATTACAAGTATAGCCGAATGTTCGGCTATCCACAACCACAAATTATGTACATATACTATAAATATGGGGTGTGTGATATGTTCAATTATAATCCGCTATGGGCAACTATGAAATCTAAGAATATAACACAATACAGACTGATTAAGGAATATAACTTTTCTACTGGTACATTGGACGCTTTACGAAAAAATGAAAGTATAACAGTAAATACTGTTGATAGGCTATGTCAAATTCTGGATTGCACGCCTAATGATATAATTCAAATCATAAAAGAATGAAAGACTGGTAAAAATTGCTTTTTATCCAGTCTTTCTTTTATCTTCCACCGATTGTTATATCTTCACGTTCAGGTTGTTTATGGAATCTATTAATATCGTGTATGTATTCTATCTCTTTAAGCTGCTGTTTAAGATATTCTTTATCATGCTGTTTTTCCTTCAGTTCAAGAAATTCTTCATGCTCATGTGTAAAGTTTTTATCCAGTTCACGGTATTTATGTTGTTCCCATCCTATCTGATTTTCAAGCTGTTTATTTTCGCTTTCTTTTTGCTGTAATTTCGCGTATAAAGTATTTCTTTCATCCACGAGTTTATCAACATCTTCTTTGTTATATTTATCCTTCTTTGTAAATATAGCTTTTGTTGGTTCAGGACGTTCTTCATATTTTTTAAGGGATTCTTCTTTTTCAGAAAGTGAACGCTCCTTTTCAAGAAGTTCTTTTTCTTTTTTTGATAATTCAGACCATTCTTTCTTACTCAAATGCGCTCTATCTTCTTTTTGGACACCTCTATCAATTTGCCAGTTTTTCGATATTTCTTTATACATGTGGTCTTGAAATTCTCTATAATGATATTTACCTTTTTGCGTTTCAGTTGTACTGAATTGCAGAATGTTTTTATCTTTATTGTAATACAGAGGCAATGCATTGATATGACAATGCGGATTTTTTTCATCATAGTGGATTACTGCATCAACTACATGATATGTGGGGTACATATCTTTAAAAGCTTGTAAGCCATCTCTAAAAAATTGGTTATGTTCTTCCCTGTCGTCATTTCTAAAAAAATCTGGGCTTGCAGTAATAACACATTGTGTTAATACATTAGTTTGTGATTTTTCATTTCCACTGGTTGTTAGTCTGCCTTGTACATTGTTTTCTTCCCGATAAGCTTTCACATACTCTGGGAAGGTTTTTCCGTCTTTCAGGTTGTCATGTTCCAGAATTACATTTTCATGTGTTTTGGTTTTATCCCAATCGGGATTATTATATCCATGCTCTTCTGAATGGTCTTTTTCATAATCGACGCCGATAGCCTGATTCATTTTATAGTTTTCTATTCTGCAAATAAGATAATCTGCCATGTTTAATTCACCTCTTTTAAATAATCTAAGTGCCTGCCATAATGCAGGTCAGTGTGCGCTACCACACACTTATATTATATATCGAGGATTCGCTAAATCCAAAGTCGATAGACTCACTCTAGCGAACTCCGTTCGCTTCCGTTCGTCCTGCGGAGCTTTTTATAGTGCCACTACGCTATCGAAGAATTATAGACTAAGAAAAATCTTCCTTGCCATACTGCTATGCAGGTAAGGCATAAACAAAAATGCTCCTACCCCTTCAAGGCTTTTGACAGGTTGCAAGCCGTGAGGGGATAACCGCATTTTATGCCCAAGTTTCATAATGGGGTTGTGGTAACTTACGAAAGGTCACACCCTAGCTACTGTCGCGATAAACAAAACGCTCCAAGTATTCGGTTTTGTTTGTTTTATCACAAAAGTATCTAGGGTGTTCCCAATCTTCACTATCGGCTACGATACACAACTACCGTTCCGCTCAGTTTTCATATGCTAATGTTCATAGGGTGATTAATGATAAAGAGAAAATTATAGATTGTTTATAGATTGCGCTTCACTTTCGTTAAACAGCTTTTTTAGCAAATAGTTGTCCAAGCGTATGCGCTCCGACGTGAGAATAAAAGTCGCGCATGGACAACTACCACTCCGCTCCGCTTCGTTTTCGCTAAAGCCGCCACAAGTTTAACGAATAGATTGCGCTATTTTTCCCTATAATCTTCAGAGCTGTTATATTTTGTTACATACTTATTATAGCCGTCAGACCTTTTTTTTT
>CAZSGT010000220.1:0-4265 GCA_964606215.1 uncultured Lachnospiraceae bacterium | reverse complement strand
CCTCCTGAAGCACCATGCTTATACCATGCCTCTGAGCGTGCACCATATTACCCGGCTTCCAGGGCTGACCCTTGTAGATCATCTCTCCGCTGGTGGCCTTCTGCATCCCAGCCAAAATGGACGTGATGGTGGACTTACCGCTTCCGTTCTCACCTACGAGACCTCTAATCTCACCGCGGTAAAAATTCACATCCACATCCCGGAGTGCGCGTGTTGGACCAAAATTTTTGCACATGTGCCGGATCTCAATGATCGGTTCTTTGCTCATGTCCTCTCCCTCCATTATAATTTTGTTTTTACAACTCCGTTTATGGTGATTTTGCATACTTCCTTATGCAACATCCTTAATTATTTTAGCACTTTGCACACATTAAAGCAATTGTAAAACTTATTCTTTTTATGTACATTTTTTCTTTCCTGACTTTGTTTGCTTGTCCGCATCGTTTGCAAATATTAATTTTTATTCATTTACTGACATACGACAGCTCCCGAAATGCAAGTTCATGGATTTCAAGGGCTGTGATACCCCTGATATAGATAGAAACAAAATAATACTTACCAAATGAACATACTCTTGCCCTTCAATTTAAGAATCGCCTCAATGAAGTAATAATCGCCGTAGATGATGGGCTTGTGAGTTTCCGCCCCGGAGTCATGATAGCAGAGAGTTCCGCCATCAACGATGGAATCCTCATCGGGGTTCCAGTTGCAGAATTTCTTTTCACAGGCTACTACTTGTTTTCAGCCGTCTTTTCCATCGTCAAAGTTTCACTGCTGCTCCAGCCCTGGTAGTCCGTCCCTGAAGTTCCTGTGCAGATTTTCAAGGATATTTTTCCGAGTGTGCAAGTTTAGAAACGGAAGCGTAGCGGGCTACGCTGAATACTCCGGACCTGGGCACTCGGGAAAATAGACCGAAATATTTACACATGGGTTTTCAGGACAGACTACTGGTATGGTCAGAAAAGGTGTACGGCATGGCAAAGCAGATGCCGCATTCCAAAACAAATGTATCATACCTGAAATTTCGCACATGAATTGGATTTGGATAATCGCCTTCCGCCATTGGCCTATTCACCCGATGAAATTGTATTTTATCCATACTTTTTACGGTGATTTTATGATATTTTTTATGTTATTTTAACATTTAGGACACATTCGAACAATGTATAAAATTATGCTTTATATGTATATTTTTTTCTGCGAGATCCATTTTTTACTCTCTATGGCTTTATACAATATTAAATTTTGTTCCTTTTTGTTGATAAGCCCTCTGCGTCATGCTATAATATGCAAAACATTGTAAGGAGAACCGTATGGAAGAACGACATGAAATTATAGAATTTCCAAAGGATCTGCACATGAAAATTTTTCTTCATAAGATCGGGATGGTCAATCGCCACTGGCATCGCAGCCTTGAGCTCCTTTTTGTAATAGAAGGCCAGGCAAATGTCCGTATAGATGAAAACGCCTATGCTGTCTCTGAAGGCGACATTATACTGATCAATTCCAACAGTATCCATGAACTGTATTCCAAGGACGAGGCTGTTCTAATTACGGTGCAGATAAAACCGGAGCTGTTTAAATTTGGGAAATACACACAGGAAAGCCTGGAATTTATCTGTAACAGCTCGGAAGATCCTCATCCCGAGCGATACAACAATATTCGCTGGGCCATCTCCCAAATGGTTATAAACAATATCAACAAGCACTCCGGTACTGATTATATGAATTACGGAATATGCTTTTATCTTCTTTCGGAGCTTGTTTCATTTTATCGAAGCGGCAATATTGAACTCCCTCTGGCAAGACATAAGCATGCGGAACGTCTGACAGAGATTCTGGACTATGTTGAGACACACTATGCGGAAGATTTCAATCTGAGCGACCTTGCTGCCAGTCTGCACTTGTCTGTGCCTTATCTCTCCAGCTTTTTCAGCCGCTACATGGGTGTAAGATTTACTCAATATTATACGGATATCAAGCTAAAGCATGCTCTTGAGGATTTGGTCAGCACCAATCACACTTTGGACCAAATCGCAGTGGACAACGGTTTTCAGGAAGTGCATAGCTTCATCCGCTCTTTCAAAGTAAAATACGGCATGACGCCAAATATTTACCGCAAAAAGGCCTTGAACTTTCAACTTTTTCCCAACAATGATGAAGCGCCGAATTACTTAGATATAGAACCATCAAATTATCTGTCATATCTGCTGAAATTCCAAGATAACAACGCACTCTCGTCTGCATCGTCTTTCGCGCGCAAGGGCACTACAAATCATATCAGTGTCCCCAATGTCAACTGTGGAAAAGTACGCAGGAGACTGGTACATACCTTCAAAAACGTCATGTCAGTGGGGCGGGCAAAAGATCTCCTGAACCACAATATACGTCAAATGCTTCAGGACATTCAGGGTACAGTAGGCTATAAATACATAAAATTCCACGGCATTTTATCCGATGATATGATGGTATGTATGCGCTCGTCAGATGGGTCTTTACATTTTCACTATCAGTTGGTGGATTCCGTACTGGAGTTTTTACTATCCATCGGTCTCAAACCTATCGTGCAGCTCTCATTTATGCCGACAGAACTTGCCCGCGATCCGGACAAAACGGTTTTTGCCAATCCTTTTAATACCAGTCCCCCAAAGGATATGTCCGAATGGAATCTGCTGATAAGTGACTTTACGCAGCATTTGATTTCCTATTTTGGCAGGAACGAGGTCACTACCTGGCTCTTTTGTGTCTGGTGCGAGCCGGACTCCCCTGTCAAGATGTTTGGATTTGGAGATTTCGAGCTTTTTTGCGAGTTCTACAAAAACACATATGAAACTGTAAAATCTGTGTGTATGGATATCCCATTTGGCACTCCTGGTTTCTACCATCTGCGCCGATGGGGAGAGCCTGTGTTCCTGTCAAATTTTATCCGTTATACTCTTGCCAACAATTGCCGGCCGGATTTTTTGAACATACACTATTACTCTGACATTATTTCCCAGGAGGCAGGCCAACCGCTCATATTGCGTGCCAGCAGTTCCCAGCTGCCAAAGGACACCGATGATTTTGCCAACTTCATAACCTATATTCATAAGGTTTTCAAAAATTTAGGCGTAGGAGAACTTCCCGTCTACATGACGGAGTGGAATTTGACCTTCTCCCATCGGAATTTAATAAACGATACCTGTTTCAAGTCTTGCTACATTCTCAAAAACCTGCTGGAAAACTATGATCGCCTGGAGAGCTTTGGGTACTGGAGCCTGACAGATCTCATTGAGGAAAATCCGCTGCCCGACAGTAAGCATGTTTTCCATGGGGGTTTGGGAATTTACACAATGAACGGTGCGAGAAAGAATGTTTTCTATGCCTTTGATTTTGCAAACCGTCTGGGTAATGAACTGCTGGCGCAGGGTGAAGGTTATTTCGTGACACGCCATAATGGACGCATCCAGGTCATCACTTACCACTATGTTCATTATGGTGACATCTTTGCTTCCGGAGACGCCATCGGAATCACAGACACCGAACGGTACACTCCCTTTGACATGTCCCATAAACTTACTTTCTCCATCCCCCTGTCTGACCTGGTCGATGGGCCGTACATCGTCAAAGAGTTCTATGTAAACCGGAATCGCGGATCCGCCTTTGATTTATGGGTGGAATCAGGAGGAATGCCCCTTTCCCCTTCCGATCAAAAACTCCTGCGGAACAGCTGTATACCGGGGCTCCACTTTGAGCTGTTGGAGTGCAAAAACGGTACCCTGACATACTCGCCCACCCTGGAACCTCTTGAGATACGTTTTGCAGAAATATACCCGGAAAACGGATAAAACAGTCTGTCCTTTCTTTTCTTCCGGACCTTCTACTTCTGTAAAACCATGTGCCGCATCCGGATAACAGTGCATCTTTACCGGTACTCCGCGTCCTGCAGCCGTAATCCATCCAAATCCCCATCCGGCCTCAGAGAAACTAATTCACATGTCTGTATGACTGCCGATGGAAGTAATTCTAATTGCTTCCACGCAGCATTCAGCGGTGAACAAAGATACTCCTGCCGTTCTCCCTGTGTCGCAATCTGCAATGGCGGTAAAACCATGATCTTCAGTGACAATGGGATTCGCAGTGTCCGCACTGCGCACAGGCATCCGCCTTAATCTCCAGATTGCGGTAATGCTCTGCCGCCATAGAATCTCCATTTCTGGCAAGGTCATAATATTTATTGATGATGCCGATATCAAGTCCCATGGGGCATGGCTTGCAGTGATTGC
>CAZSGT010000219.1:0-4295 GCA_964606215.1 uncultured Lachnospiraceae bacterium | reverse complement strand
CGGATGTAAGTGAAGATAGGAAGGCATAACAAGATTATAGAGCTGATTAACAGCAATGATATTGAGACCCAGGATGAACTTACAGAGCTGTTGATTCAGGCAGGTTTTAATGTGACGCAGGCAACGGTTTCCAGGGATATTCGAGAGTTGAAACTGACAAAGGTACCTGTGGACGGAGACCGGCAGAAATATATGGTTTTGCAGAGCCAGGACCAGGAGGCGGGGCTGTATCAGCGATATGTCAGGGTCCTGCAGGATGGATTTCTCACCATGGACAGAGCGGAGAATATACTTGTTATTAAGACCGTGTCCGGCATGGCAATGGCGGTGGCTGCCGCTGTGGACAATTTGGAAATTCCCGGGGTGGTGGGCTCTATCGCCGGAGATGACACCGTGATGTGTGCAATCCGGACAGCCGGTGAGGTAGAAGGGGTCATGCGTAAGCTTGGAAAGCTGGTGCACGCCAAATAGCAGCTTACTTCCTGCTCAGGTCTGGATTTCCATTAGTACCGCTGCGTATATGGGAATAAATCATTTGCACGAAGGTAAAGTGAAGATGTGTAAGCATTCTTAAATACCAGTATAAAAGAGGAAAGAAGAGGAGATGGTTGAAAAACAAAGTTTTTCAACCTGCAAGTTGTTGTGCAAAGGATTGCTGCGCATCCTTTTGCAAAACTTGAGCCATTGAGCTACATGTAGTCTACATAAGCAGACTACACTAAAAAACAGTCGCAGTATGGAGGAGAATTATGTCAGGACATTCAAAATTTGCAAACATTAAACACAAGAAAGAGAAAAATGATGCGGCGAAAGGTAAGATTTTCACTGTCATTGGCAGGGAGATTGCCATTGCCGTAAAAGAGGGTGGGGCAGACCCTGCCAACAATAGCAAGCTGCGTGATGTCATCGCCAAGGCAAAGGCAAACAATATGCCTAACGATACTATTGACCGCGGTATTAAAAAGGCAGCAGGCAATGCGGAAGCTGTCAACTATGAGCAGGTTACTTATGAGGGCTATGGGCCTAACGGCATAGCTATTATAGTCGATGCGCTGACAGACAACAAGAACCGCACGGCAAGCAACGTGCGCAATGCGTTTACAAAGGGTGGCGGAAGTGTAGGAACCCAGGGCTGTGTATCGTATATGTTCGATAAAAAAGGACAGATTATTATTGATAAGGAAGAGTGTGATCTGGAAGCCGATGATTTGATGATGATGGCGCTGGATGCCGGTGCAGAGGATTTTTCCGAAGAAGAGGACAGTTATGAGATTCTTACCGTCCCGGAGGATTTCAGCCAGGTCCGTGAAGCACTGGAGGGAGAGAATATACCTATGGCAAGTGCGGAAGTCACCATGATTCCACAGAATTATGTAGAACTTACGGACGAAGAAGCAGTAAAGAAGCTGAACCGTACGCTGGATTTGCTGGATGAGGATGACGACGTGCAGCAGGTATATCATAACTGGGATGAATAGTGAATGGAGGTATTCCGTTGAGAAAGACTATTTTTCTGTTAAGTTTAGTGGGTGCCAGCCTGTGCCTGTTTACGGGCTGCGACACCATTGATGATATGAAATATGCAAAAGCGTTGAACCAGTTACAGAATCAGGAGTATGATAAAGCAAAGGATAGTTTTGCTGCGCTGGAGGATTACAAAAACAGTGTGGATTATCATGCGGAATGTATTTACCAGCTGGGGAAAAAAGAGGTACAGGCAGAAAATTACGAAGGTGCGATTGCTTATTTTGAACAGATTTCCGAGTACGAAACAGCGGCTACCATGATAAAAGAGTGCAATTACCTGTTGGGAAAGCAGCATGTGGAAAATGGAAAATACGACGAGGCAGAAGCATGTTTTGAAGGGCTGGGAGATTATAAGGATGTCAGTGACCTGCTCAATGAAGTGGAATATCAGCTTGCCGTTGTAAAGTTTGACAATAAGGAGTATATTGCCGCACTGGAGCAGTTTCTCAAGATTCAAACCTACAAGGATGTACCGGATATGCTGGATAAATGCAAATACCGGGCAGCTATAGAGCATTTTGATGCGGGGGACTACGTCAATGCCTATAAGATTTTCGTGGAGCTTGGAGATTACAAGAAAAGTGTAAAATATGTGGAAGATACCCTGTCAAAAGGCAAGAAAGCCATATATAAGCAGGCGAAAACCTTATACGGTGAAAATAAAATGGAAGAGGCAAGAAACCTGTTTGATGCGGTAAACGACTATAAAAAGTCTGTGGAGTTTATCCAGAAGATTGATGTGTTTCAGGCGGTGCAGAACAGCGTGTGGGTATGTCAGGATAAATACATGAAAAAAATTGGGTCCCGGTATACCATGGTGTTTGATGGCTGGAATCTTACTGTGACCATTACACAAAGCGATGCCACAGGCAATAAGGACAGCGATTACCAGTATGTTACAACCCTGGAGAAATATGATGGAAAGTGGTGTTTAAAATACGGAAAGGACACCTACTGCATGTACAATGAGGAAAAGGATATCGTGCAGACGTACCGGGGCAAAAAGAAACAGGATAAATATAAAAGGGATGAGACAAACAAAACAGAGTCTTAAATGTGATTATGGTAGAAAGTGCCATGGTTTTGACCTTGTTTTTATGTATAATATAGACGATAAATATTTAGTCAAAGATAATTTTTGACGATATATATTTATATACTATTTTAAAGAAAAAGGTGGAGAGCTGGCCGGGGGTGTCATGTTGTCACTGGCAGGTATCAGTGTAAAGATTGCTGCGCATCTTTTACTGGAATCTGTGCCGAGGACCGCTCCGAAAAAATAGTCGCAGCATGGAGGCAAAATATGAAAGAGGAGAAAAGACGTTTCCGAATCGGTAATAAGATATGGTGTATTGCAGTATTTCTTATGGCATGTGTGGGTTTTCTGGCACATATGGGATTTGATGTACTGGCAGCAGATGAAAGCATACCATATGATATTTATTATGATATGCAGGCGGTGACCGGAGATACGGTAAATATGCGTACCAGGGTTATTACGCTTTATTCGGACATTGCTGCGGGAGATACCTTTCAATGGACCTCCCTTGGTGACAGCGTAGAGATTGTGTCGGGAGAAAATTCACAAAATGTACGCCTGCGGGCAAGGACGGAGAACCAGTCTACGATACAGTTGATTATCACCCATGCGGATGGGACGATTACCATGCGCACCTGTATTGTAAATGTAGTATTTTGTCTGGATGAGTCCAAGCCGTGTATGAAATACATAAATGCAACAGATACCAGAAAATCTATTGTTATGGATTATGGGGATGAACTTACTATTGGTACAGACCTGGATTTGGTTTTTGGTGATGTGTCCAGTGCATTGTGGGTATCAGAGAATCCGGACGTGATTAGTATTTCTGGAACGACTGTAACCGCAAGGGGTGCAGGCCGGACAACGCTTAGCGTAAGCTGTGATGACGGTGCGGAGCATTGGGTGGATACAGTGGATGTTTATGTCAGACCAGAGATTTCCTATGGTGGAGACACATCCGGAAACTGGATTCTTTCTACGGGTGCTATTATTGATGCAACTATGCGTTTTGATGCGAATCCGGTGTTGGGAGCCAATGATAAGCTGACATGGGTAATTTACCGGGAAGTAGAAGGAAGCAACGTGTTGGTACGGGACGCTCTCGGTAACCAGGGAGAAGATAGCGATTTGGCAAATCTTTCCTATAGTTCCATAAACGGAGGATATACCCTCCGGGCAAAAGCAGGAAATTACTTTATCGCCTTTTATGTGGCAGGAACATATACAAATTTTGAAGATGCACAGGCAAATCAGCCGGGATGTGCTCCGGTAGTTGCCAAGGTTACGGTGGTAACCAGTTACGAAGACAAAGAGATTAACTTAAGTGTGGGTGGAACATACAATCTGCCAGATGCGTTTAACATAAGGCAGTCCGATTTTATCAAGAACTTTATTCTTACGAGTACGGATCCAGCGAATCCGTTTACCCAGTATTGTTCGTATAACTCTACGACGGGAACCATTACGGCAACGAAGACAGGTACGGCAAAGATTACCGTTACACTCAGTGGTAATCTGACGCTGCCGGGACTGAACAACAATACCGTACAGGTAACCATCGTAATTTCGGAATCCTTTACACTGAATCATTCCAGTTACACCATGTACGTGGGTTCAACGCTGGAGTTAAATGGTGTTTTTAGTTCCGGGGAGACGCCACTTAATTCTACATTTGAGTGGAGTATATCCAATGATACCTATGCAGTTGTCGAGGGTGAGGGAATGA
>CAZSGT010000218.1:0-4339 GCA_964606215.1 uncultured Lachnospiraceae bacterium | reverse complement strand
CCAGCAATTCTTCCGCATCGGCTTTCCCGCCAAGCTTTACATTCTCAACGGGTGTCAAATAGTCAATCAGGTTATAGTTCTGGAAAATCAACGAAACATTATTCTTTCTATGTGCGTTTAACCCTTTCTGCAGGATATCCTCTCCCGCAACGCAGATAGTTCCATCAATCGATACATCCAATCCCGCCAGTAAAGATAACAACGTCGTTTTTCCTGAACCACTGGAACCTAAAATAGCATACATGACTCCCTTTTTAAATTCATAAGAAATATGATCCAGAATCGTCTTATCCTTCTGTGATTTATAATAATATGAAACATCTTTTAACTCTAACATACAGCCTCCTTTAGCTCATCTTGCTTAAAATTTCTTTTGGTTTCTGTACCACTACAAACATGCATGATGATAATATCGCAACGAAAATCACACCCAGAATGGAACATGCAGACAACAGGATTACTTTTCCTGTCACTTCGGTCTCAATGCCCAAGACCTCTGTTTCATATTCTATCACTCCTGCACCTCCCGACATGCTTTCTTCTGCTTTCCTCTGTTCTTCCTGCTGCTGCACTTGATAACCTACTAAATACTCCGCAACACTTTTTGACAGGGCAGGCGCACATATAGTCGCCAGCATAAAAGAAATGCACCCTATCAAGATTCCTTCCATCATCATCTGGGCTATAATTGCAGCCTTACTTTTCCCGATTGCCAAAAATATGCCGATTTCATGCACCCTGCCTTTCAGCCAGAACAGAAATATAAGAAAAATGATAACTGTACCTGAAACAGCAACCAAAACAAGTATCATGATACTCATTTCATCTAAATCCCCAAAGTTCTCTGCCATCGTATCACTCATTCCGGTATTATCAATGAAATCATAGCGTTTCCAGTTAATATCCGCCTTTTTAATCTGTTCTTTTACCATATCATACTCATCCACATCCTCTACCCAGAATGTCGCATACTGGTATAACGGATCTCCCTCACATCCCTGCGGCTTCTCCGGGAAACGTAAATCTGTCATGATGATATTCTCACTCCGGTAACTGTCCCCATACATGATTGGTGTTATTTTATGGATTGTGTCATAAATCCCGACAATCTCCGCACTATAGACTTTAGATGTCTCACGCTCTTTCCGGTCATTAAATTCCAACTTATCACCAACCGTCAGCCCATTTAATTCTGCCAGTTCCCTTGATATGACGCATACATCTTTATCCTCCGGTGTGATCATACGCCCCTCATTTACTTCTATGTTCCCATTCTGTACATCAAAATCCAGCCGCATATCCATATTCCCACGCAAGGATACGCACAGCAGGTCTGAACTCTGGTCTACATCCGGATCTTCAATGCGTATAAAATTCACAGGGTTGACTGCTATGTTTGCCGTAGTGATATTATACTCCGCGATCCCTTCCTGCCCTGCAAGAGTTTCAATATCATCCATCTGCAACGTTTCAAAAGAATTGTCATGCCATATCATCCAGTCCCCGGATTCAAGCTGCTCAATATGCGATCCGTCCACACTCCCATTCTGCCCTCCTAATTTTTTTATCGCTTCGGCCGTCCTGTCATGCCTGTCTGCTTCATTTTCCTCCATCCTGAAAGATGCCCCTATCGCCTGTTTGCCTTCTGTCTGTGTCTGGACATTTGCTGATTTACATGCCCACCCTGCATAGATAAAACAGGATATTACAAACACAACGCTTAAAAGCAGGATTGTCTTTGCCCGTTTCCGAACTAGACAGCGTATGCTTAACTCTAAAATATTCATGTTATCCCTCCATTTCTGACAATATTTCCTTTATGGGCTTTTTCATATATGGAAAAATGGCAATTCCAGCCAATATCACAACACTGGCAAGACCGATACATAAGACCAGCAGCATCCAGCCCGCTGGTAATTCCGGCGTCATGCTGTTTCCCTGCATGATAGCCAGACCGCTGCTGATTTTGGGCAATAGGAACTTTGCCACAATTCCTGCCCCGATAAATGCAATGGAATAAACAATCATTTCTTCCAGCATCATTTGTGATAGTATATCCTTTTTGGATATACCAAGGCTGATCAAAACTGCAATCTCTGTTTTCCGGTTCCGCATCCACATGGCAAGCAGAAGGCCAGTTATTAAGCTGCCTGCAACTACAGTCAAAATGAAAATCAAAAACGTAATTCTGTCTGTCTGCCCGGTCATCATTTTTAATTTTTGGAATGTACGGTCTGTCATACTTATTACCACCCTGTCCTGATACATTTTTTCCAACACTTCTTTTGTATCTATAAGCTGCTCCGGATCATTCACATACACTGCCACGTTTATAAAACTGTTTCCACCAGACAGACTATTCACAAAATCTACCGTACCATAAATCTGGTTTTCAATGCGGTTCACTGTTACAACATTTTCTGTCTGACTCCGTTCCGCTCCTGATAGGAACAGTCCGGCAACAACTGCTTCATGATTCCCCTTATCCACTGTTTCAAATATAATTTTATCGCCTGTCTGAATCCCATTATGCTCTGCCAAAAACTGATTGATCACAACCTCTTCACTACATTGAGGATAATTTCCCTCTACAAGCCGGTAAACTTTATCCGCAAACGGGCTGTCATTCTCCAGTTTATCGTACCCATGAATCGTAAACACATCTTCAGAACCTTCACTGCCTGCAAACGGGATACAGGTTGTGGAAATAACCTGTATTTTTGATATGCGGTTTAGCCAGTTTACATTGAGGGTATCCTTTATTGCCTGCATATCCGTTTCCTCAAAAGGCTGGTTCACATCCATGCTCTCCAATGTTATTTTGCTCTCTGCATTTTTCCGAAGTTCCTCTGCCAGCCCTAAAGATACTTTCCGTATTCCCAATGTGCCTAAAACCATGCTGTTAATGACCAAAAACAGAATCAACAATAATCCAGACTTCATCTTTTTCCTCCGAATGTAACAGAGCGCTCTTGTCAAACAATCCATCCTGACCTCCTACTGCCATCTTGTAATCACAACTTTATCAGCAGCCCAGTGTTTTTCATCCTGGCAGGTGCCGAATATATTCACATCCGTTTCTTTCTTGACACTGTTTTTGTCAGTGTCCTCTCTTGAAATTTCTGCCTGCGATTCCATGCTAAAATATATAACCTGGAAAACAACATCCTCCGCATAAGTTATGTGGATGTTAGTTTCTTCCGATTCATATCCCGGAGCTGCAATGCCTCCCTCCATTGAGCCATCCTCATTTATGATCAGTGTCCGGGGCGTTATGGTGCATCCCGTATCTGAAAAGCCAACAATCCTCCCGCTTAAATTAGCCCCATCATAGAATACGCCTTCCTCTCTGCTATCATCTGACATTACACTGCTGCTTTCTGTACTGTTATTACCAATATCTTCATAATTGCTCTCTGCACTATTGTCTTTTGCTCCACTCGTTTCAATACCTTCATTATTGCCGCTCTCTTTAGCTGTTTGTACATCCGGGGTATTCAGATGTTCGTTTCCCTTACCCGAACATCCCGCCATGCCAGTACACAAAATAATGGACAAACAAAAAACTCCTGCTACTTTCAACATCTTTCTTTTCATCTTCACTTCCTCCTAACAACTTTAGTTGTTTTTCCACCTCTGGATGATAACCTTGTCCGCAGTCCAGTTTTTCCCATCCTCACTGGAACCAAAAACATATACCTCTGTCTGTTTCTTAATGCTGCTTTTATCAGCATCTTCCCTTGAGGATACTTCCTGCAGGCTCATGCTGAAATATACAACTTCAAAAACCGTATCTTCTGTATAAGTCACATAGATATTATCCTCTTCTTTTTCCTTCCCCGGAGCCGCCTCCCAACTGTTGCTCGTTCCATCCTCAAACACCTCTCTATAAATAGGCGTTATTGTAAAACCAGTATCAGAAAATTCAAGCACCCTTCCATTCAGGTCAGCTCCTTCAAAATACACGGATTCTGTATTGCCTTCCACGCTGGCACTATTCCCGGTTTCATTATTGCTTTCAACTTCTCCGCTGTCCTTTATTTCGTTGCTGTCCGGTAAATCCGGCTCACTGTTACTTCCTGTCCCATCGCTATCATGCAATGTAACACTCTGAATATCCAATGTAGCCGACTTACCATCTCCTTTCCCTGCACAGCCGGCCATGCCCAAACTCAACACAAAGCCCAGGATTAAAATTCCTGCTGCTCTTAACATCTTTCTTCTCATTTTTTCATACCTCTTTTCTTTTATTTGGCTTTCCTGCCTGCAAAAAAGCATATCATCCGACTACTCTAAAAATCTTCTATTTCTGCAACGAATTTTAAGTGTTTTTTAGAAG
>CAZSGT010000217.1:0-4353 GCA_964606215.1 uncultured Lachnospiraceae bacterium | reverse complement strand
GCAGAAACCACTGGTACGGAAATCCGTAAATTATACAGCTGGAATCACGAAGACAAACTGCTTGACAATTAAACGATGAGAACTACGCTTTTCTGGGCGTAAATAAATCAACCTCCAAACGGATTTATAATACAATTACCGTTTGGAGGTTATTTCTTATCCAAGGTACTTCTTCAAATCTTCCACTTTATCCAGTGCCTCCCAGGGCAAATCCAAATCCTTGCGCCCGAAATGTCCGTATGCCGCCGTCTGCTTGTAAATTGGACGACGCAAATCCAGCATTTTGATGATGCCGGCAGGGCGAAGGTCAAAGTTTTCCTCAATAATCTCTGTCAGTTTTTCATTGTCTAACTTGCCGGTTCCGAAGGTATCAATCATAATAGAAGTAGGCTTTGCCACGCCAATCGCATAGGAAAGCTGAATCTCCGCACGGTCTGCAAGCCCTGCTGCCACCAGGTTCTTTGCCACATATCTGGCCGCATAAGCTGCGGAACGGTCTACCTTGGTGCAGTCCTTGCCGGAGAATGCTCCACCACCATGACGGGCATATCCACCGTATGTATCTACAATAATCTTACGCCCGGTAAGTCCGCTGTCACCGTTAGGTCCTCCGATTACGAATCTTCCTGTAGGATTGATGAAATATTTTGTCTTTTCATCCACCAGTTCCTGTGGAATCACGGCGTCAATAACATATTTACGGATATCTTTGTGAATCTGCTCCTGGGAAACTTCCTCGTCATGCTGGGTGGAAACCACCACTGCATTGATATGTTTTGGTTTGCCCCCCTCATCATACTCCACGGTTACCTGGGCTTTTCCGTCGGCACGAAGATAGGACAGGGTTCCGTCCTTGCGGACTTCACTGAGTTTATGTGTAAGCTTATGTGCCAAATCAATGGGATATGGCATATAGTTATCTGTCTCGTTAGTAGCATATCCAAACATCATGCCCTGGTCTCCGGCGCCAATAGCCTCAATCTCTGCGTCAGACATGGTATTTTCCCTTGCTTCCAGTGCCTTGTCAACACCCATGGCAATGTCTGCGGACTGCTGGTCTAACAATACCTTAACTTCACAGGTATTGCCGTCGAATCCCTTCTTGATATCATCATACCCGATATCGCAGATTGTCTTTCGGGCAATGGCTTCATAATCCACATTTGCTTTGGTGGTAATCTCTCCCATAATCAAAACAAAGTCTGTGGTGATGGCTGTCTCACACGCCACACGGCTCATGGGGTCTCCCGCCATCAATGCGTCCAGTATTGCATCAGAAATGTTATCACTGATTTTATCTGGATGTCCTTCTGTTACTGACTCCGATGTAAATAGCAATTTGTTCATTGGTAACATCATATCCTTTCCGCTTACAATAAGCAACCGCCTTCCGGCATTTATAGTTTCATACACCCTCTCTGTTTCGTTGATTTCAACAATATAATAAACCCCCTAACCGAAGTTAGGGGGTACATTACTGTAAAATCCCCTTATTGTTCGATTACTCGCTTAGATTGGCACCTTCCTTATCGGGGTTGCCGGGTTTCACAGAGCCTTCACTCTCCACCGCTCGTAATAAGAGAAATGTATAAAATTATGATAGCACTATTATTTTATATTGTCAAACTCCATATGCAGATTGGTATAACGGCTTCCAAATAATTCGTCTCATTTATTTTACAAACTCTTTCCGTTTGGACTTACTATTGGTCTTCATCTCGCCATTATCTATTTCCTTGCAGCTTTTTAATTTTTTCTTCACTTTCTTCGCTTTCACATCTTTTCCATTTATACGACAGATTTTCTTGTTTGAACTCGAAGAAACATCCAGGTACAGATACTCTTTAAATTTCCCTTTCTTCATCGTATATGCGGCCTTAGTATATCCAAGATAGCCACCTGTCCAATGCACATGTAAGTGCCCATTAGAGCAGGCAAATATTTTATGCGAACCGCCGCCGCTGCTATCCAAGGGAACCTTGGCATAGTTTTTATTCTTATCCTTTAACAGCTTGACCTTTTTTTTCTTATACGTATACACATACACATTTCCCGTTTTGTATGCTACGTCGTGATAAGTAATTAACTCCGCAATCCCGTCCTTGTTCAAATCCAGAAGCATAAAACTACTGCACTTCTTGTAATTCTCACTGTTCTTCGTCGTGGTGTCCCCTTCTACCGCCGTGAATTTCGACTCATTTTTTTTCAAAAATTTCGTGTAAGCTTTCATGGCTTTTTTCTTCTTGCTGGTCTTTGCCTGTGCTGGAACCGGCACGCACACCGCAACAAACATCACTGCAAATATAAATAAAACTGCGTATTTCCTTCTCTTCATATGTCGCCTCCCCGTCTCTTTCTGATACAAATAACGATAGTTATGTATATTATACCATAAAATTCACTATTTTGCGATGTTAAATGAAAGAAAATATTTCCTATTCGGCAAGAAAGAGTTTCGCTTGCATTTCCTATTCAACAAACGCTGTCACGCTTCCGCGAGCCAGCTTATTGTAATAATAATAAACAGCCGCATCAAAGATGCAGCTGTTTAAATATCATTTCCTATTGTTTCCTTTATTTCTTTGTCTTGGTTTTCCTTGGAGCTCTCTTTGCTGCAGTCGCAGGTTTCTTCGGTGGCGTCACATAATCGTAACGGTATGTTACCATGGAAAGAGGGGGCAGGTTAAACTCAATATAATAGTCTTTGTCGTCACATTCTCCGGCAACCGCCTTCACCTTGGCTTTGTTCTTCGTACCCTTGCCGCCAAACTCTACATCATCCGAACATAAAATCAGAGAATACTCTCCCGGACATGGCACGCCAACCTGGTATTTTTTATGCTCTACTGGCGTAAAGTTAAACACGAACAGCAGCTGGTCTTTTGCAGAAGAACCGCGACGGATAAAGGGCAGTATGCTCTCCTCCCGCTTCTCGGCGTTGACAATCTCAAAGCCCATATTATTGTAATCATTAATATACAGGGCGTCATATTCCTTATACAGCGCATTCAGACGTTTAATATATTTTTGAATGCCCTGATTGCGCTCCTTGCCAAGCTCATCCCAATCCAGGCTTCTCGCCTCGCTCCACTCTCTGTACTGGGCAAACTCCTGTCCCATAAAGAGCAGCTTCTTGCCCGGATGAGCATACATAAATCCATAAGCTGCACGAAGATTTGCAAAACGGTCTTCCTCTTCGCCTGGCATCTTTCCAATCATAGATGCCTTGCCATGTACCACCTCGTCGTGAGACAACACCAGAATATAATTCTCCGAACATGCATACTGGAAACTAAATGTCAGCATATTGTGGTTGAAAGAACGGAAATAGGGGTCTAATTTCATATACTCCAGGAAGTCATTCATCCATCCCATATTCCATTTATAGAGGAATCCCAGTCCATTCAGGTCCGCCGGTGCAGTCACTCCTGCCCATGCCGTGGACTCCTCCGCAATCATCAATGTACCTGGTGCCTCACGCTCCACGATGGAATTTAAGTGCCGGAACAAATTAATGGCATCGTAATTTTCATTGCCGCCGTCTTCATTGGCCAGCCACTCGCCATCATTTTTGCCATAATCCAGATACAGCATAGACGCCACTGCATCCACACGCAGTCCGTCAATGTGGAATTTTTTCAGCCAGAATAATGCATTGGCAATGAGGAAATTCTTCACCTCATGCTTTGCATAATCAAATATATATGTTCCCCAGTGCGGATGCTCTCCACGTCTGGAATCCTCATGCTCATAGAGAGGTTGTCCATCAAATCTTGCCAGACCGTGAGCATCTCTTGGGAAGTGTGCAGGTACCCAGTCCAGAATCACGTGAATCCCCAGACTGTGCATATGATCCACAAAATACATAAAATCTTCTGTGCTTCCATAGCGGCTGGTAGGTGCATAATATCCGGTCACCTGATATCCCCAGGAACCGTCAAAGGGATGCTCCGCAATACCCATCAGCTCCACATGGGTATATCCCATCTCCAACAGATACTCTCCCAGCTCATCCGCCGCCTGCCTGTAATTATAAAAACCATCCTCTGTGCCGTCGTCATTTTTGCGCCAGGAACCAATGTGAACCTCATACACAGCCATAGGCTTGGTGCGGCAGCTGTTTCTATCCTGCTTTTCCCTTGCCTTCATCCACTTTGCATCCTGCCATTTATAATTCCTCAGATCCGTAACAACGGACGCATTATTGGGGCGAAGCTCAGCTGCATTGGCGTAGGGGTCACATTTCATCAATACTTCCCCGGAACGGGTGGTAATGTGATATTTGTAGGTGGAGCCCACAGGCACACCTGGAATAAACAGCTCGTAAATCCCTGATACCTCCAATGTGCGCAT
>CAZSGT010000216.1:0-4361 GCA_964606215.1 uncultured Lachnospiraceae bacterium | reverse complement strand
GTCTATATCCAGACAGAGCGCTTTGAGGACGCCAGGAACATATATCTTCGGCTTTACGAAAAAAACAAAACGAAACGTGTAGTACACCGCCTGATTTTTCTTTCTATCCGCAGAGGCAGCCTGGATGAAGCAGAAAACTACTATCAGGATTATCTGACCCTAAATCCTTCCGAGAGTGACAGACTGATTCTCCGTTATCGTATTGATAAGGCAAAAGGTGTTCCCCGCAACGAACTGATTCCGACGCTGGAACAGCTGAAACGGGAAGATTATATGGAAGAGTGGGCATACGAGCTTGCCAAATTATACCACAAAGAGGGTATGAAAGAAGAATGTATCCGGGAATGCAGCGACATTATTCTTTGGTTTGGCGAAGGCGAAATCGTAGACCGCGCCATTCTTTTAAAACAGCATCATACAGGTGTGATGGATGATTCTGCCCTGACTTTGCGCAAACGGGAGAAACTAAATGACCCTCTTCGCATAAACGACCCTTTATTTGACGATACAACTCCGCTGATTCCACTGGAAGAGATTTCCGCCGCATCCAAGGCAAACGATATCTCCATTCCGGTAAAACCGGAGGACAATTCGGAGCCGGAGGCATCTGCCATCCCGGAAGAACTCCGCATCACAATTCCCGAAGAACAGCTGCAGGAATTTGCCAGACATTCCCAGTCCGGCACCGGCATTACACAGGATTTAGCGAGAGAAATTTCTCTTATTTACGAAAGCGAACAACGCCAGTTGGGTGAAAAAGCGGTTACCGTAGAGCCGGAGGAGGAGTTTCCCAATACGGAATCCCTTATGCTCACGCCGGAGGAGGAAGCAATTATCCAATCCCTGGACCCGGTACCTTCTGAGCCGGTACAGCTGGATGTGGTGACAAACCGCATGGAACAGGCATTGGACAATCTGTTCGGCAAGAAAGTTGCCGACAATATGCAGGAAATCACCTCCGAAGAGGAGGAATCCAAGGATGCATCCGAAGAAACGGAGTCGACAGAGGAAACAGACCCCACGGAAAATACAGAGATTACGAAAGAGACATCTGAGAGCACAGATGGAAGCAATACAGATACCATGAAGGAGACGATGGAAGCAACTCTGGAAGATTCAGATGAAAAGGATACAGATACCCCGGATGGGGAAAAAGGAATAGACCCCCGCATTGTGGGACGAATTACTGCAGAGCTTGCAGAACTCAAAGGCGAGCCTCTGGTACCCATTACTACCATGGCTATCCATAAAACATTCCGGGATATTCTGAAGCTTGTGGAAGCGGACCCAGAACAGTGCCATTTTGTTCTAATCGGTGCAAACCCGGATACCACCATTGAAGTGACCAAAAAGATTGCGAAGGTTATTGGAGACAAGGGACAGATACACGCCTCACAAATTGCACGAATTACGGGAGATAAACTGAATCAGATGGATTTGATTGCCAATGCCGGAATGCTGCGTCAAAGCTGTCTGCTGGTGGAACAGGCTTCCGCCCTTTCCATTCAGTCAGTCACCTCGCTTGTAAAGCTGATGGACGACTTTGCCGATGAGATTGTTGTCGTCCTGGCAGACGAAGGCGAGACTCTGGAAGACCTGTTCTCCAAAGCGTATGCCTTAAACCGCCGCTTCAAATACGTCATAGACATAACAGGTTATGAACCGGAAGACTATACATTTTAACGAAGGATGCCCCAGAATGGAGGATTACTATGATCAGTGGAGTGAAGCAGACCACCTACGTAATCGGACATATTAACCCCGATACCGATTCCATCTGCTCGGCAATTGCCTATGCCGATTTGAAACAAAAAATTACCGGCGACAGCTATCATGCCAAACGCGCCGGACAAATCAATGCAGAAACCCAGTATGTGCTCAATCGTTTTGGGTTTCAATGGCCTTCCTATTTGCCCGATGTGCGGACACAGGTCATGGACATTGATGTAGAGCGTGTTCCCGGTGTAACCCGTAATGTTTCTGTAAAGGAAGCATGGGAAATCATGGGAGAAGCCAATATTGTCACACTACCTGTGGTGGATGGAAATAATCATCTGGAAGGACTGATTACCATTGGCGATATTGCCAAATCCTACATGTCCGTATATGACAACCGCATTATTTCCAATGCACGCACACCATACAGCAATATTGTCCGGACCCTGAACGGTGAGTTAATTGCCGGAGACGACCACAGTGAAGTGACAGAAGGCAAGGTGTTGATTGCCGCTGCCAACCCGGACGTAATGGAAAACTACATCGAAAAGAATGACATTGTCATTTTGGGAAACCGATACGAATCCCAGCTGTGTGCCATTGAAATGTCTGCCCAGTGCATCATCGTCTGCGACGGCGCTACCATTTCCTATACCATTTCCAAGCTTGCCCAGGAAAAAGGCTGCGCAATCATTAAAACGCCTTACGATACATACACTGCCACCAGACTTTTAAACCAGAGCATCCCCATCCGCTTTTTTATGAAAAGCGACAACCTTATAACCTTTGGTGTAAATGACTTTGTAGATGAGATACGTGAAATCATGGCAAAGAAACGATTCCGTGATTTTCCGATTCTGGACTGGAACGGCAATTACTACGGAATGATCTCCCGCAGAAGCCTTCTCGGAGCCAGACGAAAACGCTTAATTCTGGTAGACCACAATGAACAAAGCCAGGCGGTAGACGGGCTGGAGGAGGCAGATATTATGGAAATCATTGACCACCACCGTCTCGGCAATATCGAAACGTTAAAGCCTGTATTTTTCCGTAACCAGCCTCTGGGCTGCACAGCCACGATAATTTACCAGATGTATCAGGAAAATGCCATTGAGACCCCACCGCACATCGCAGGCCTTTTGTGCGCTGCCATCCTTTCAGATACTTTGATTTTCCGCTCTCCGACCTGCACGGAGATTGACAAGGCTGCCGCAGAAACACTTGCCAGAATTGCAGATATTGATATGGAAGAATTTGCCAAAGAGATGTTTGCCGCAGGAAGCAATTTATCTCAAAAATCTCCCGAAGAAATTTTCTATCAGGATTTCAAAAAATTCTTTGCTGGAGAGACGACCTTTGGTGTGGGACAGATTAATGCTATGTCCTCGTCACAGCTTGACGAAATTAAAGATAAACTGCTGCCATATATTCCAAAAGTCCATGCACAGCACGATGTGCCCATGTTGTTTTTTATGCTGACAGATATCATGAACAGCCGGACGGAAATGCTGGTTCATGGAGACGGCGCCGAGGAGCTTTTACGACAGTCTTTCCATCTAGGGGCCGGTGACCCGTTAATCCTGCAGGAAGTCGTTTCCAGAAAAAAACAACTCATTCCAACACTGATGGCTGCGCTGCAGCAGGATGAAATAAGTTAAATGCCCGGTGTCAGCATATTTCAGTTTAGAGTATCTTCTCCGATTTCCTGTAACAATTCATTTAAATCTGCTTCACCCAGCTGATGCTGCAGACAATATAACACTGCGGCATCAAATCGGTTGCGGGGATACAGAATAGGGCGGCTGGCTATTGACAACATTTTTTGTGTTTCATTCACGGATAATTGGCAGAGAAGTGCAATTCGGATTAAGAAATTTCTTGTGGGCTGGCGACGTCCATTAAAGATTTGATAGGTATAAGAACGCTCCATATTAAGAAGGATAATGATATCCTTTACCTGAAGGTTGTGCTTGCTTAATAAGTCATTCAGATAATCAGAAATATTGACACCCTGGAAAGATTCGGATTTTTTAAAATCCTCGATATCTAATTTTTTCAATAAACTGAGTAACTCTTCTGTTGATTTCATTTCTCCTCCATTTTGGATATAAATAATAATTATTATATCACATATAGCTCTTTTTCTGGTGGGCAAAATTGCACACATTAGATAAATGTTATTCATCTTGTACAGAAAATTTGTTTCTGTTATACTGATTTACAATGGAGGTAGAACATGAGCAGAGAAGATATGGTAAAAGATTTTTTACAGCAATTTAGCGAGGTTAGTAAGCAGACAGAACTCCCGAAGTTTCTGAAAAATTACCATGTTGTGTCCTGTGTATATGACCGGACAGAAAAATCCTGCTATCTGGTGGCAGACAGCGAAACGGATGAAAAATATCTCCTGAAAACCAGAAACTGCAAAGATGACAGGAATGTATTAGAGCTTGAACACCAGAGAATATGCCAGCTGGCACAAGCCTTTCCTGAAGAATACAAGACATCTTTATACTGGAAAGAAAATGAAACAGAGTATCTGTTGAAATCTTATATACAAGGTGTGGATTTGGAAAAATATCAGGAGAAGAACAGAGTGCTTAGTGTTCAGGAAATCCTGCGTATTGTCATCGGGATTTGTGAAG
>CAZSGT010000215.1:0-4383 GCA_964606215.1 uncultured Lachnospiraceae bacterium | reverse complement strand
CCTGCCCGGTATTTCTCCTGTATCAGAAAGGGATAGGATGCATCCTGCACATGCCTGGTCCCGATACCAACCTCCCACTCCAGCTTTGCCGCATAGGGGCGAAGGTCAACTACCGCACCTCCCTGGTCCATATTCACACAGACACGCATATAAGGGTCTGTGTACCAAAACAGCTGCTTGTCTGAACCATACAAAATATCTTTCCAAAGCGCGCACTCCGGCTCCTCATATGTCTTATTTGCCCGGTAAAAATCTGCAAATTCAGACATGGTCATGTCCAGCAATTTGCCCTGCTTTTTCAAATCTCCATAGTACTTCATGCCATCTTCGTAGGATTTTTTTAAAAGCTCATAGGGAGCCTCCCAGCGTCCCATTTTATTTAACCAGCCCGGTCCCACAAACATCATGTTGTAGGAATAGCCGTTGTTGTACTTTGCCAGATGCCGATACTGGTCTATGAGATTATATAAGTATGGATACTCCCATTTCTCACTGTCATAAATCATTCCCCGGAGAATGTTCTGCGGGTGGGTTCCAAAGTTGGAACCATTCCCATCATAACATGCCAGAAGGTCCCGGGACAAATGGGGAATGGCTACAATTCCACTGTCCTCTTCTGCATTGGCTGCCGGCGCATGAGTGTTCTGCTTTGACGGAATCCAGGGATTCCAGGGACCACCATCTAATAAAGTATACCACGAATTGTTACAGGTATGGTATGCCTTTGGTCCCTCCTCCCAACAGGTGGCTACCGCACACTTCACTGTGGGATATTTTTCTTTAATATAGTTGGTCAGTGCGGCGTCCATATAATAGGAGCCTGTGGACTCCGGATAAAATCCAAAAATTTCATAAAATTTTCCAAACACATCATCCACGATATTTTTCTTATCTTCCATGGAAAACATCCAGATACAAAAATCTTTGGTTTTATATTTCTCCCGAAACTCCTTGCAGGGAAGTCCCAGCAGGGAAAGGGCAATCTCATCACCAAACTCTTCATGGTGCTGCTTTGCCAGGGAAACTGCCTCCTCATTAAAAAGACTGGAATAGGTCATCTGAATCGTCACCTTCAGTCCGTTTTTATGTGCCGTGTCCTGCTGCAGCTTAAAGATATCCAGCGACTCCGCAAGCAATGCTTCACGCCCGATATCCTCTGCCTTTCCCTGTCCGGTTATCTTTTCTGCATATTCCGGAACCATCTCCGGTCTATGTATAATATTTACAACAAATGTATCTTCCATATGTAGTCCCCCTAAGATAAGATTGTACAGAAATCTCATATATCTTACGCAATCCCTGTTCAGAGAATGCGCAAGCGGTTGTCCATATGTGTATAATACCAACATAGGGATAAAATGTCAATAGGATATTACTCTAATGCTTTTTTTACATACAAAATATCTTGCTCTAATAACTTACGTCCTTCTACCCCGCTGAATATGGTTTAAAACAGCAGGATAAACGCCAATGATGCGCTTGTCCTGCTGTTTGCACTGTCTTTCTATTCCCGTACAGGAGGTTTTAGTGTTATATCGTTCATCACAATTCCCCGTAAAAGCGTCTGGTAATCTCCAATTCCGGAGGTAATTCTACCCCTTCCTTTTCCAACACACGATACCGGAGACTGAGCTCTTTCACCTTTTTGCCCTTCTCTCTGACATACCGCTGCATAGCATCCCTGAACATTGGCTGCGCCTGAATCTCCTCCCGGATATTTTTGGCAAACGGACAGTATGTTGCCAGAAGCTCACGGACTGGTTTGTTCAGAATAATGCCGCCCTGGGACTCTTTTTTTACCCAGCTCTCATAATCAATAACAAATACTTCCCGGGTATTGTTACGCGCCTTTTGAATCTGCAGCTTCAGGCGCTCTTTTTTATCATCCGACAAATCCCGGTTTTTGCGATAAAACTGCACATAATCGCTATATTCACTGGTAAGGGATTTGTACTGGATATTGTTCCACGCAGAACCCTGCATCGTACGGCAAAGCTCCCAGCGGAATCTTCCTGACAGCTTTATCAGTGTATCCCGGAGTTCTCCCTCACAAAATGCCGGAAGAAGAAAACGCCCAGGTGAGTTTCTTTTGCGTCCCGAAATCTCCTGCCACATTACGCCCTTATCTCCATACATTGGGAAAATCAGAACATCCGGATATACCTCTTCCATAATAAATTCTTTCTTGATGCCCTTTTCTTCATTCATATATAGGCTTTCCCTGTAAAATAGAGAATAATCAATTGCAACCACCTTACGGATTGCCGCATTGATTTTGTCAGCGCTGCAATAACTCTTTGCAAGAGACGTCCCAATCATCTCCGAACACAGGAACGGAACAAAGGTTGTGGGCTGACTGCTCATCAGACGATGATTGTAGCGGAATACATTATCCATCTCATATTCCAATTTTTTGCCCAAATCCTTTTGCATCTGCTTTTGTTCCTGCTCCGTGATGCGGGCAGATTTGCGCATATCCCGGAGAGTCTCATCGTAGTCCATATCAAACTCAGATTTGGACGGCTCTTTTTCTCCCCTGGCAATCATCGTAAACCACTGGCGCATGTTGTAAACCGCACATGGCTTTCCACCTGGTTTCATCTCTCCAAGTCCCAGAAGCTCCTCTTTATGCTCCTCGGTCAGCATTCTCTCATCTAACAGGCCGTAATCCATAAACAACTGTATGACCAACGGAAAATCCAATGTATTGGAAATATACTTCTTAAACACCGCTTTATAAAGCTCATAGTATAACAGGGAAATTTCTCTGCGCAGAGACCGCATGGCATCTCCGGTAGCATTTTTGTCCTTCTCCCCGGCATATTGAACCAAAAGTTCGTTAAGACGCTCACTCTTTTCTCCATCAAATTCACAGTAAGATACAATCTGTTCCAGGGAGTTATCCAAAAGACATATATCCGTCATTTCCTCAGACAGGAACATGGAGTCTCCCTCAAAGGATACACTGTCTCCACCAGTAGATTTGCCGGAAGATAACAAGGTAAAATAAATCTCTTCCATATTTTCCCTGTCAATGGAAAAATCTTCTCTTCCTGCTTTTTCAACCATGAGAATCTCAGTTTCATTGATTTTGTCAACCAAATCATCCATTATTGACATAAGTTTGCTATTATCTTCACCTATATTGCGGACCGTAGTAGCAAGTTTTGCCGTTGCAGCATAAAGACTGTTCTTATCCCTTACCAGCCCGGCAGTCAAATCAAAAATATATGCGCTAAACTCCTGAATACATCCCAGCATCTGGCCAATCAGACCAATCTGGTCCTGTACATGGTAAATAGCAATTACCGGATGACTGTAATATCCCTTCTGGATATCAGTGCCAACCTCCAGGCAAGCCAGATAATATGCAATCTTTCTGGCGTCTACTGGCGGTAATGCCGTCTGGAATTCCTTCATCTCCTCCAGCACTTTTATCTTGGTAACATCGGCTCCCGCTTCTGTTCCCAGGGTTTTATATGTATCATAATTCTCTTTCAAAAAGTGATATAAATTATCTGCTTCTCCCTGTAAGCATTCATAGACCTCTGCCATAGAACGCACAAATCTCTCCAGATAATTGACTATCAACGGAGCATAATCACCGTTTATCTGAATAATGGATACAATATCCTCTAAAGACCCCTTTGCAGGCAACATATATATTGCGGCATTTGTCTCCGCTACATATACATTGCGGTATTTGCCATTTAAAACATCGCTAATGCCAATAAAACTTCCGGATGCTGCCGTAAAGCGAATACCATTTCCGCGTATCTGGACTTTTCCCTTTACCACAAGGCCAATATACGTGATATCCTGTCCTATTTCAAATATTGTCTCCCCTTGGGCGATTTGATTCACAACATTCATTTTCCACTCTTTTGCCATACACAATCCCTCTTTTTTATATCAGACAATTTTTATTTCTTCACTTTACCTTCGCGTAAACGATGAGAAACACGCTTTGCGAGTTTCTCACGTTCGCGGGCGCGTTCAGATATCTTACGAGCAAGCTCGATGATTTCTTCACTTTACCTTCGCGTAAAAAATCCGTGCGCTCTGCGTTGAATAATCTTTTCCAGACGTTACCTTTGCAGCCTGCTCAGTTCCGGCGACCTTACGGCACATAGAAGGTTTCACTTAGTGCTGCTTCATTCCTGACCTGACACGATTCATGAAGATCTATTGCGCAAGACCAAAACGTCAACGCCACTTACAAAGGGCAGCTAAGAAAAAGACTATCCGAAACAGAACATCACCCCTGCTGTAGCGGATTGCAGGTTCAGGGCACCGCTAACTCCCCGGCTAGCACGGAAATCTTTTGACATATTTATTTTTCCTCCACGGAACAAATTTATTCTATAGAGTAAAAATGCGGAT
>CAZSGT010000214.1:0-4388 GCA_964606215.1 uncultured Lachnospiraceae bacterium | reverse complement strand
TGTCGAACAAAAGTTTATAAAATTGAGGAGGACAAAAAGATATGAGTGAAAATAAATTTTTTACTTGCAAAAGAGGCTCGCATCATGCGTACAATTATGATACAATTTTTTCATACCAATGCAAAATAAAACAGTAAGGTCAAAACCTTTTAATGAATACTTGTTATATCAGAAAGGAGAACTACGAATGGATATCGCAATGTTTGACACATTTAATCAGAAATGCTCCAAAGAATTACCAAAGGAAATTGACAAGATACTGAAAGCAGCAAAAGGGAAAGAAAACTACGCCATCGGTTTCATAACCACAGATGATTTCTATGGTTTTTATTTGTCCTGGGATTACAGTAACAATATATATGAGTACTATGATTGGGAAAACGGACTATACCCAGATTTTCTCTACCAACCACTTGTAGATGTTGTAGATGCCTGCCAGGATATTGATTTTTGTAATCCGTCAGATGAAAAGCTGGAATTTATGCAGACTTTACTCTCTGTATTGGAGAAAAACATCAAACAGATTCCCGATGAAATATTCCATAAAAACAACTTCAAACGAGAAGATATTCTTTTCTTCGCCACAATGAGCGACGGTGACTACATCCAGGAAATGATGGATACATCCCTAAAAATGTTTAATACTTCGGAAATCCTTGAAACATACGGAATCAGGCTGTAATGAATGTATTCCATTCTAAACACGCCCAGTATCTGTAAGTGATACAAAAATATACTAGTCTTAACCGTACAGAACTTACTATTTGCTTTAAAAATCTGAATTGAAGAAAGTCATACAGATTTTTCATTTTAGGCAGTTTCAAGGTCGCTGGTGCTTAAGCCATGTATTTATGATATTTGCACGGGAAGGCGCTCTGCGCCAACCGGCACAATATGCGTGTTTGCAAATTCATTTGCAATATCGCGCATATTGTGTCGGTTTCTCCCCGAAGGGGTTTCCCGTGCAAATCATATATGGCTTTACGCACCACTGCGTACCTTGACAAGCGAAAGCGTGCCTTAAATGAAAAGAACTGCTATGACTTTCTTCTGTATATCTTATTTATAATACTCCACGCCGGACTCGAAAATCATCTGGTTCTGATTTCCGACAATATTCAACGCTACACCATCACCGATACGTTCTGAATGCGCCATTTTTCCCAGCACACGCCCGTCCGGACTGGTGATACCCTCGATAGCAGCATAGGAACCGTTAGGGTTGTAATCCTCATCCATGGTTGGATTCCCGGCAATATCCACGTATCTTGTCGCCACCTGTCCATTCTTAAACAATGTGTCGATGCACTCCTTACTTGCCACAAAACGTCCCTCTCCATGGGATGCTGGAATGGAATATACCCCGCCAAGCTCTGCTTTCATCAACCACGGAGACTGGTTGGTAACCACCTTGGTATATACAGACTTGGAAATATGTCTGCCAATACTGTTTGTGGTCAGGGTGGGAGCTTCCTCACTCTGCGGCTTAATCTCACCATAAGGTACAAGTCCCAGCTTAACCAGCGCCTGGAATCCATTACATATTCCCAACGCAAGACCATCTCTCTGTTTCAGCAAATCATGCACGGCTTCCATAATCTTTTCATTGCGGAAAATAGAAGCAATGAACTTGGCAGAACCATCCGGCTCGTCACCGGCACTGAATCCACCGGAAAACATGAGAATCTGCGCATTCCGGATTGCCTTCCCAAACTCTGCCACAGACTGGCGGATTTGCTCCTCCGTCTGATTCTTAAATACTACCGTATTCACCTGTGCACCTGCCAGTGTAAATGCCCTGGCAGTGTCATACTCGCAGTTTGTACCCGGGAATACCGGAATAAATACCGTTGGCTTTGCCACTTTGTTTCTTGCCGAATAGATTCTCCTACAATCAAACACCGAATCCTCTAACTGCACCTGCTCCACTGCAGACCGGGTGGGGAATACATTCTCCAATGTACCCTTCCATACCTCCAGCGCTTCCCGCATAGAGATGTTTACATTTCCACATACAAAAGACGGTTGTGCAATGACATGTCCAACCACCGTATAAGGAACGGAAATGGTTTTCAAATCCTCTGGAGCCACTTCTGCAATAATGGAGCCGTATTCCTTTGCAAACAGTCCCTCTTTTGTCATCCCATCATCCAGATGTACACCGAGACCATTTCCAAATGCCATCTTGCTCACAGCCTCACAGATACCGCCAAAACCTAAAGCATAGGCAGCCACCAGCACCTTGCGGTTAATCAGCCCGGTAATCTCCTCATACAACGGCATCAACTGGGAATATACCGGCAAATCATATTCATCCCGCTCAATATCAAACTTCACAAGCACATTGCCCGGCTTTTTCAACTCCGGCGTCACCACATCCTGTACCTTGGCAATATCCACTGCAAAGGAACACAATGTAGGAGGGACATCAATATCGTTAAATGTGCCGGACATACTGTCCTTTCCACCGATGGATGGCAGACCTAACTGCATCTGTGCCTCATATGCGCCAAGAAGTGCCGCCATAGGCTCTCCCCATCGTTTCGGATCTGTTCCCAGGCGCTTAAAATACTCCTGGAACGTAAAGCGAATCTTTTTATAATCACCGCCGGACGCCACAATCTTGGCAACGGAAGAAATAATCGCATAAACTGCACCGTGGTATGGGCTCCAGCTGGAAAGATACGGGTCTAAACCGTAGCTCATCATTGTTACGGTATCGCATTTTCCTTCCTCTACCGGAAGTTTCGCTATCATGGACTGGGTAGGCGTCAGCTGGAATTTGCCGCCATAGGGCATATATACGCTTGCTGCACCAATGGAGCTGTCAAACATCTCCACAAGTCCCTTCTTGGAACAAACATTCAAATCACGCAGGGTATTTAACCACGCACGACGGATATCCTGTATCTCTTCCTGCCCGGAAAAATAATTCTTGTCCTTGTCCGGCATCGTCACCTGAACATCTGTCTCCTGGTGCGCACCGTTGGTATCTAAAAAGGCGCGGGAAAGGTCTACAATCACCTTGTCCCTCCAATATATGACAAGTCTCGGCTCCTCGGTCACCTCTGCGACAATCACTGCCTCCAGATTTTCCTCTGCGGCAAATGCCAGCATTTTCTCGGCATCTTCTTTTGCCACTACCACTGCCATGCGCTCCTGGGACTCTGAAATCGCCAGCTCTGTACCGTCAAGACCAGCATATTTCTTCGGCACTTTATCCAGATTAATGTGAAGACCGTCCGCCAGCTCTCCAATGGCTACGGAAACACCGCCTGCGCCGAAATCATTACACTTTTTGATAATTTTGCTAACTTCTTCTCTGCGGAACAATCTCTGTATTTTTCGCTCAGTAGGTGGATTTCCTTTCTGTACCTCGGCTCCACATACCTCAATAGACTCCTCCGTATGCACTTTGGACGAACCGGTAGCTCCGCCAATACCATCGCGGCCCGTACGTCCACCCAGAAGTACAATCACATCGCCCGGGTCGGAATTTTCACGAATCACGTTACGGCGCGGAGCCGCTCCCATGACTGCACCAATCTCCATACGTTTTGCCACATAATTGGGATGATACACCTCGTCTACCAATCCAGTGGCAAGTCCAATCTGATTGCCGTAGGAACTGTATCCGCTTGCCGCACCGGTAACAATCTTACGCTGTGGCAGCTTTCCCTTCAAAGTATCCCGCAGGGAAACGGTGGGGTCTGCCGCTCCAGTGACACGCATTGCCTGGTATACATATCCCCGCCCGGACAATGGGTCACGGATTGCACCGCCAAGACAGGTGGCAGCTC
Organism: uncultured Lachnospiraceae bacterium; assembly: GCA_964606215.1. GTDB lineage: Bacteria > Bacillota > Clostridia > Lachnospirales > Lachnospiraceae > CAZSGT01. The sequence continues at coordinate 588 of CAZSGT010000214.1, read as the reverse complement.
CACCAAATGGCTCAATCTCTGTCGGATGGTTGTGGGTCTCATTCTTAAAGAATACCAGCCACTCCTCTTCCTTTCCATCAATCTCTACCGGAACTACGATGGAGCAGGCATTAATCTCATCGGACTCCTCCATATCTTCCAGCTTTCCTTGTTCCTTTAACTTACGCATGGCCATCAACGCAATATCCATCAGGGAAACAAAAGAATCTTTCTTCTTTGCTGCTACCTCCTGGTGCGCCGCCTCATATGCCTTATAACTATCCTCAATAGGTTTCCGGTAATACCCGTCCTCAAAAGTAATATTTTTCAACTCCGTCTGGAATGTAGTGTGACGGCAATGGTCAGACCAGTATGTATCCAACACGCGTATTTCCGTCACAGACGGATCCCTGTTTTCCTCTCCCTTGAAATAATTTTGAATATGAAGAAAATCCTTAAATGTCATGGCAAGGTTTAAAGATGCGTACAACTCCTTCAATGCATCCTCCTGCATATCCTGGAAGCCCTCAAAAATCTTAACATCCGCTGGTTCGTCAAATTCGTCTATAAGTGTAGAAGGAATTTACTCTTTTGCTTCCCTGGAATCTA
>CAZSGT010000213.1:0-4393 GCA_964606215.1 uncultured Lachnospiraceae bacterium | reverse complement strand
ATCATAATCATCTGGCAGCTCATCCATATCATAATATACCTTATCCATATAAGCGCATACTTCCCGGGTAATATTTTCCCAGCTTTTATCTTCAATAAGCATAACCGGACAAATAGCGGCAATACCAAAAACATGCTGTAATGCGTCCACAACATCGTCAAACTCAAAGGAAGACTGCGCCTCCACATAGATGCGTCCCTGCTCTTTTGTCACATAAAATTCACCCTCTACGCCATCCAGCGCCTTCTTAATATGGTCGCGGAGAGCATTTTCAAATACATAACGGTTCTTGCCCTTGATTCCTATCTCTGAATATTTTATTAAAAAAGCCCGAAACAAATTCTCTGTCACTGCAATCCTCCTTATCTAATGTCTGGTATATCTGCGAAGCATAGGCACAAGCTGCCCCAGACACTCCAATGTATACTCCATCTGTGCATCTGTGGTCTCTCTGGTAATACTAAAGCGCAAGGTGGAGTCCAACAGGTTCTCTTCCAGCCCAATAGCCTTTAAGGTACCGCTTAATGCGGGATGATTGGATGAACATGCGGAACCAGAGGAAACATAGATTCCTTTCTCCGCCAGGGCATGTAAAAGCACCTCGCTGCGCACGCCGGCAAAACTAACGCTGATAATATGGGGTGCGGTGTGCTCTGCCTGAGTTTCTGTAATCCCGTTTACTGTAACATCCTGGATTTTAGAAACTTCCTGTATAAACCGCTTTTTCCAATCCATCATTTTATCAAAACCAGCATCCAGTCCTTCATAAATCTCCGATACTGCAGCCGCCAGCCCTGCAATCCCCGGCACATTTTCCGTGCCGGAACGCCTGCCTTTCTGCTGACCTCCTCCAAAAATAACCGGATGTATCTTTACCCTGTCCCCCACATACAAAAATCCCACACCTTTTGGTCCGTGTATCTTATGCCCGCTTGCTGACAGCAAGTCAATTCCCTCTTTTTTGGGTGCAATCCTGTATTTGCCGTATGCCTGTATAGCATCCACATGAAACAGTGCCTGGGCATTCTGTTCATGGACAATCTGACCCAGGGACGCCACATCCATACATGCGCCAATTTCATTGTTTACATACATAACAGACACCAGAATAGTCTCCGGGGTAATGGCTTTCCGCAATACCTCCGGCTCCAAATGGCCATCTGCATCCACTGGAAGATATGTCACCTGAAAACCTTGTTTTTCCAGCCATCCTAACGGCTCATAAACAGAAGGGTGCTCAATCCTTGTGGTAATAATGTGGTTTCCACTGCGCCGATTTGCCAGCGCTGTGCCAATTAACGCCATATTATTTGACTCCGTGCCGCCGGAGGTAAACACAATCTCCCCCGGATCACAGCGCAATGTCTTTGCAATGGTTTCCGCTGCGCCCTTTACGATATTTTCCGCATCCATGCCCTTGGTATGTTTTGATGATGGATTTCCGTAATCCACATCAAAGGCATGAAGCACCGCCTCCTTCACCCCCGCCGTAACCCGGGTGGTAGCGGCATTATCTAAATATGCTTCCATCGGTTCACTCCATTTCTCTATATACGGCAGCGGAATCACTGCGCGGATACATCCGGCAGTCCACCGGTTCCCCTCACCATCACTGCATCTGAAACATCAATATGGACAGCACGGCAAGCCCTGCCGTCTCCGTCCGCAAAATCCGCTTTCCAAGGCTGATTATCTCGCATCCGGTCTCCACTGCCTGCTTTACCTCTTCTTCCTCAAATCCACCCTCCGGTCCAATAAAAATCCCCACGGATGAACTGGCAGCCGCCTTTGCCACACATTCCCTGGACTGCTCCATTCCCTCCGCAAGCTCATAGGGGAGCAGCTTGCACGCCAGGGAAGATGCCATGGAAAGTGCCTGGTCAAAATCCATTGGTACATACACTTCCGGAATGATTCCCCGATCGCTTTGCTTTCCCGCTGCCCTGGCAATCTCCTGCCATCTGGCAACCTTCTTTTTTATCTTAGTTTCTTCGTTTAATTTCACCACACAGCGTCTGGTTTTTACCGGAACCACCGCATAAACACCAAGCTCCACCGCTTTCTGGATAATCCATTCCATTTTATCCTGCTTGGGAAGCGCCTGGAATAAGTATATCCTGCCGGGAAGTTCCGTTCCCGAATCCTGCACCTTTTCAATATGGCACAGCACCGATTCCTTTGATACATCCGCAATCCGGCACACATAATCCTTTCCCGCCTGGTCACAAAGAACTACCCAATCACCTTTTTCCAGCCGCAGTACATGTATCATGTGATTTACATCTGCGCCGGTCACTTCAATATGTTCCTGTTCAATTTGATTTTCTTCTATATAAAACCGATACATCCCTTACTCATCCCGTTTCAATACAATCTCTACACAACTATTATATTTTGTCCCATTCCCTGTGAAAAGTCAAGGTGTTTTCCACACAGCCATAATGTGACTCTTTTCAAAATATTCTGCCCCATAAAAACGGGGCATTTTCCACACAGTTTAAAAGGCTGTTGCTCCAAAGAGCAACAGCCCAAAATCCTTATGAAAAAATCCTAGTAATAATAATTGAATGAATTGTATGTGCCAACGGCTGAATATGTGCCGTCGTTGGTATATGAGCTTGCACTTGAACTCTGATATGCACTGCTGGATGCCAGGTTTGCACTGTATCTGGCACGATATGCCACCATATCCATGTAAGAATTCTTGCCCACAAAAGCATCCTTAATCTTTTCAATATCTGCCTGCTTGAACTTATCCTCATCCAGAGTAAGCTTATTGTCCTCACCGATGGTGATTCCCATATCTGCCAACACATTCTTGTTGGTATTGGTGGTGCTCACCATATACTTCGTGTTGCGGACAAGGTAAGAACCATCTACCTTTGCGGATGCGTCCAAAGTATCATTGTATGCCTTTATATAATCTTTTACAGCGGACACAATCGCATCTTTATCAACTGACTGCTTACCGTCCTTGTCTGTCTTAGCCATGTACAGGCTGGATGTATCCCGAAGTTTCACAGCAGCGCTCTGCAAAGATGTAGCGTTGGTTTTCACTGCCGCATAGTCTTTAGCAACTTCTGCAGACACGGTCGTGGTCTTGTCGTTTTCTTTCTTCTTTACCTTCGCTCTGGAACTTACCTGATTCTTAAGCAAATCCTTTACGCCAGAAGATGTATTCTTTCTCTTGGTCCCCGTGGTTGTACTGCCATCCTGGGAATCCTCGTTCTGTGTGCTGTAATAGGACTTCAACAGTTTCTTATATGAACCGGAACGAATCAATGCCAAATCTCCCAGTGCATTAGACTGATTTCCAAACAGGTAACTTACCGAAGAACTGCTCTGGCTGTTACCAAACATATTGCCAAATGAATTATTGTTAATCGTTGACATAGGTATCCCCTCCTTGAATTACCTAATTTCACATCATGCTACTTTATCTTGTTCCCATTTTACACCAATTCTTCAATATCGTCAATGCCTTTTTCATAGATTTTTGCTTTGCTTTCATTTTTGTGATATATTTGTTGTGCAGCGTTGTAGTGTACTGACACAGAAGAAACGAGGATACCAATGACAAACCACAATTATCTCTTATTTTTTGATATTGACGGCACCCTCCTGACAGAAGGGAAAAACCGGCATATACCACAATCTACCTTAGACGCTCTGGCACAGGCAGGCGAAAACGGCCACAAACTTTTTATCAATACCGGGCGCACCTATGCAGAACTTGGCAAACGGCTCCGCACTCTTCCGGTAGACGGTTTTGTCTGCGGGTGCGGCACATATATTATCCTGGGCGAAGACATCCTGTTTCACGAAACCATTCCCCAGACCATGTGCAGACAGATTATTGATGATTTGACGGCATGCGGACTGGAGGGACTTTTGGAAAGCGACTCCCATATATATTATGACAACCGCCCCTACACTTCCCGCATGGATGTTCTCCGGCAGGAACAAAAAAAGCAGAATCCCCGGGTAATTGAAAGCTTTGAAGACCCTTCTATTACTTTTGACAAATTTTGTCTGTGCACTACGCCCCACAGCGATTATGAAACCTTTTACGGAAAATATCACGAGGAATTTGACTTTATTGACCGGGGCCGCTGTTTTTATGAAGTCGTCCCCAGACGGTTCTCCAAAGCCACCGGCATGGCATTTTTAGAGGAGTATTTTCCCATTCCCAATGCCCGGAGCATGGCGTTTGGCGACAGCACCAACGATTTGACAATGCTGTCCTATGCCGGCATCAGCATCGCCATGGAGCGCCACGACCGGGCCCTGGATACGGTGGTGGACTATGTCACCGGTCCGGTGGATGGCACCGGCATCTATGACGCCATGAAAAAATATAAAATTATATAAAAACGAAGAAATATCTTCTATT
>CAZSGT010000212.1:0-4408 GCA_964606215.1 uncultured Lachnospiraceae bacterium | reverse complement strand
GTAAATGGAGTGCAAAAATCCATTGGTATCCATGAAATCCATATGGAGGAGGATGCGGGCAAGCTGGTGCATGACCCCTGGGATGACTGCACGCTGGTTGACTATAACCGCTGTGGCGTGCCGTTGATTGAGATTGTCAGCGAGCCGGATATGCGTTCTGCCGAAGAGGTAATTGCCTATCTGGAAAAATTAAAACTGATTTTGCAGTATCTGGGTGTTTCGGATTGCAAGATGCAGGAGGGCTCCATGCGTGCAGATATTAACCTGTCTGTCCGCGAGGTGGGGGCGCCGGAGTTTGGCACCCGCACGGAGATGAAAAATATGAACTCCTTTAAGGCCATTGCCCGGGCGGTGGAGGGAGAGCGGAAACGTCAGATTGAGCAGCTTTCCTACGGTAAGAAGATTGTGCAGGAAACCAGACGGTGGGATGATAATAAAGATACCAGCTTTGCTATGCGCTCCAAGGAGGATGCCCAGGATTACCGGTATTTTCCTGAGCCGGATCTGGTGCCCATCGAGATTGACGACGCCTGGTATGACCAGGTGAAGGCGGGGATACCGGAGCTGCGGGATGCCAAGATGGCGCGTTATAAAGAGGAATATGATATACCGGAATATGATATTGCCATTATTACAGGTTCCAAGAAAATGGCGGATATTTTTGAGGAGACGGTGGCAATCTGCCAAAACCCGAAAAAAGTTTCCAACTGGCTTATGGTGGAGACCATGCGTCTGCTGAAGGAAAAGGAAATGGAGCCGGAGGATTTATCTTTTTCACCGAAAAATCTTGCCGCGTTAATTGATATGGTGGAGGCGAAGAAGATTAACGGTACCGTGGCGAAGGAGGTTTTTGAGAAGATTTTTACAGACGATGTTTCTCCGGAGAAATACGTGGCGGAGAATGGTTTGGGAACCGTCAGTGATACGGGCGCTCTCCGGGAAGTGATTGAGAAGGTGATTGATGAAAATCCCCAGTCTGTAGCAGATTATCGTTCTGGAAAAACAAAGGCAATCGGGTTCCTTACCGGACAGACCATGAAAGCCATGCAGGGAAAAGCAGACCCTGCCATGGTGAATCAGATTTTAAAAGAAATCTTGTAAAAAAAGAGCAGATACGGTATACTATGTTTTATAAAGAATATCAAGGAAAGACTAGTGTACTGTATAAACAGTTCCATAAAGATACAGCACACCAGAGGAGGCGCTTATGGAAGAACAGAGAAGAAGTAAACGTATGAAGGTTAAGCTGTCTTTGGATGTGGGAAGTGTATTTAAACAGGATAACATTGAAGTATCGAATCTGAATGCACCCATTGAAGTGACAAACATTTCCAGAACCGGTATTGGATTTGTGTCCGAGAGTGTACTGCCTGTGGGGTATTATTTTAATGCCAGATTCGAGTTGAAGCCAGGAGAGGCATTTAATGGAGTTGTGCGGATTATCCGCCGTGTGGTCCAGTCGGATGGAAGGTCTCAGTATGGCTGTGAGTTCGTGGGACTGGCATCAATTTTTGATTATATTTTTGATGATATCGAACAGACAAACGAAGAGATATAAAATGAAATATGGGATTCAGACATGGTGAAACGAAGGTTTCACCATGTTTTGGTAATGAGGAAAATAATTTCGGTAAAATGACACAGTTCTTAAGTGTTTCTGGAGATAGCGTAGAACCCGATTGCAGGCGAATTATTTCGCCTGCAATCGGGTTCTACGTCCGTATATCAAAAGAATACCGTTTAATAGCGGGGGAGGCCTTGCCCACATCCAGATAATCTTTCACAATATCTGATTCCCGTTCGGCAAGATGTGTGGTAGCAGTAAGGGCATATCCCTTCTCGGCAAGGGCATCCCGGAGCAGGGCTGTATTGTTGGTGATTAACTCTTTTGTGGCATCGTCCGGCAGATAAAACTGTGTGTCAATCTGGTGTCCTGTCAGCTGGACATGTATATCCGTATTACCCAGATGGGGCATATCCAGATGCAAAAGCATGGATACATTATCCGGATGGCTTCGCAGTTTTTCCTTGTCGCTGTACACATACAAATCGGCGTGCTGAATTTGTTCCTTCATATGAAGAGGGAACTGTACATATGTAAAAACCTGATTCAGCGTTTGCATGAAATTCATATTCTGCTGTATGCCGGATGCCTGGCTGGTGATTTTGGTGGAATCTTCCCCGGAAAGGGTCCGGTGTATCAAAGTTTCCAGCTGCTGCATCTGTTGTTCCATGCGGTTATAAAATTCATTTACCCGCCCCGGTACGGCAATTTCTTCCGGAGACAGAGACCAGTTCTGGATAAGGGCGTCCCCAAATAGCTTCTGGAAAGCACTGCTCTGGAAAAAGGCAGAGACGGTCTGGGGATTCTGGTTTGGAATCACCTGGCGGAATGCCAGCAGCAATTCTCTCGCTGTAACGGTTCCGTCAGGTACTTTGGACAAAATGGATGCCGGCAGCTGCATCTGTTTTAAATCTGAGTGTAATTTTCCGCATTCTTCAGAGGTTAAGGTGCCTCCAATCATATGCCGGGAAGATAAAATCTGCTGCATCTGGTTCCGGAGTTTCTCAAAAATCTGAGAAGAAGGGTCAGCGGTGGAAGCTTCTCTGGTAAGCATAGTTTCCGCAGCTTTTTGTAAGAAGGAAAGACCGTTTGCCAAGGTCTTTTTTGCCGTGTCGGAAAATGCTTTGGCGGCAGAATCTGTTGAACTTTCTTCTACAGGAGTAGAATCTTCTTCGGAGAAAGCGATTTCCTCCAAAGCGTTTTCTCCAGATAATTCTTCCGGCATGGTTTTTTGAAGGTAATCCAGTTCTGCTTTTGCTTCCAGCATGGTGGAAATATCGGCCGTACCGCTGAGGATGGACTCACTCATACTTTCACCCATAGGTAGCGAAGAAAGTGTTTGTGCGAGGATTTCCCGTTCTTCCATGGATAAAAATCCGATGCTGGTGTCCAGCCTGGAGGAAGGAGAGGCGCCAGCGCCGTCCAGGATAGAAAGCAGTTGCTCTGCAAACTGGGAAACGGCCCCTGCCGGTGCGTCTTTTGACAGGGTTTCCAAAAGGCTTGGCAGCTGTTCGGACAAATTATTTACCTGGGCAATAATCTGATGGTTTCCGTGCAGGTAGGCGTCCATCTGCATGACATTTGTCTCTGTCAGGGGCATATGCATCCGGGTGAGAAGCGCCAGGGATGATGGGTCTGCTCCGGGAAAACGGTAGCAGGAGCGCTGCATGGAAAGCAGGGATTCCTTATTGATGGAAAGATTGTTTTCTAACAATGCCTGCACCAGCTTTACAGTCTCCTCCGTTTTTGGCATGCCGGCTTCCGTCAATGCCTTATTGATAATGACTTTGCTTGTCTGGTAGGCAGGATTCATCTCTGCCTCCACCACGATTGCCTTGGGAGAAATCTCCTTAATGCGAAAGGCGCCATACTCCCCGATGGCAAGATTTGAGGTATCTTTAATCATGGCACGGATATGGGTGTTGTCTTCCAAGGTCACGGTAATCTGGTTATTTCGCAGGTCTGTAATCTCACCCTTCACCACATCTCCCTCCCGGAGGGCAGTGGCTGCCCGTTTTTCACCGTATTCTGTAATATGTCCCACCTGCCTGCCGCCGCCGGCAGACTGACTGGTTTGGTTTACACCGGCAGATAGCGGTGTGATTCTGGTCTGGTCCATAGCAATCCTCATTTCTATCTATCATAATATATAGTAATATCTATATCATATCATATGTATCGGCATGTTACAATTGACGTGGCAAGGGGTTTCTGATAAAAAGATAAAAATATCCTTGACATTTGAAATAGATAGTGGTATGTTACATATAGATTTGATGTTAGCACTCTACACAAAGGAGTGCTAACAACGAAAAAATGGTATGTCAGGAAGTGATGTCGTGCAGTTGGATGAGAGAAAGCTGAAGATACTACAGGCGATTATCCGAAATTATCTGGAGACTGGTGAGCCAGTAGGCTCCCGTACAATTTCCAAATATACAGATTTAAACCTGAGTTCCGCCACGATTCGCAATGAAATGTCGGATTTAGAGGATATGGGATATATCTTGCAGCCCCACACCTCCGCAGGGAGGATTCCATCGGACAAGGGATATCGTTTATATGTAGATACCATGATGGAGAGCAGCCGTGAAGAGATGCAGCTGATGCGGGAGGAGTTAGAGCAGAAGGCTGACAAGATGGATGTGCTTTTAAAACAGGTGGCGAAGCTGTTAGCCTCAAGTACCAACTATGCCACGCTGGTGTCCGCACCAAAGTACGAGCACAAGACGGTGAAATTCATCCAGATTACCAAAGTGGATGAGGAAATGCTTCTCGCAGTCATTGTGTTAAGCGGCAACATTGTGAAAAACAAAATGATACCTGTTGATGAACCCTTAAGTG
>CAZSGT010000211.1:2465-4442 GCA_964606215.1 uncultured Lachnospiraceae bacterium | reverse complement strand
CTTGTCGCAAGCATAGGTCAAAGAGCCCTAAACGGGCCCTTCGACCGCTATGTCGGGCTACGCCCGAACCCTTCCGCTGACGCGGAACAAGCTGCGCAAATGAGGGTGGGAACCCCCGTAAAAATCTGTAATAAAGACAATACAGGAAGGAGAACTATATGTATATCAAAGTCTATGTGACAGCACAGGAAAAAGAAACCCTCTCAAAACTGGCGGAAAAGAAACACACTTCCCTCTCCCAGCTGGTTTACTCCCGGTTGCTTCCCCTGCTCCATGATGAACTAACAGATATGGCAGCATTCGATTCTCTGGAAACAAAACCAGGTGCCACCCTGGACAAAACCTATACCCTGCACCTGACCGGCGCGGAATATGCCCTGCTACAAAAACAAGCCGGGGGAACCCCTCTCTCTGTTTACATCCGATACCTGATCTTCCGAAACCGCTCCCCCGCCGTGGTGGAGATTGCTTCGGATGATATTGCAGCGCTTACCCTGAAAGTATCTGCATACCTGGAGCAGCTGCGCAACTTCACCGCTGCACTCTACCTCCGCAATGAACGCGATGATGCTGACCGGAACCGCCTGATGGAGATAGCTGCCAACACAGAAAGAGCCCTACGGCAGACCGCCGCCTACACCAAGGCTAACCGTGCCTCCATCCGGGCATCCGGTGTACGGTGGCTGAAAAAAGAACTGCGGCGCATCCTGAAAGAAAGGGATCTGACATAATAGTAGCTTCCGGCACAAAAATATGCGCTAAATACAGCGCAAGGAAAGAGGAAATCATGACAGCCATATGTAAAACAAAACTGATCCACGGAACCAACTTACAGCCCTTGCTTGACTATGGGGAAAACCAGGAAAAGACTTCCTACACGGAAAATGCCTTGAAGGACACCCTTGACTATGCCGCCAACCCATTAAAGACCCTTGCGGACATGGATGACGGTGACAAAGAGCTGCTTGTCTCCGGGGTACTCTGCGAACCCTCCACCGCCCTTTTGGATTTTGCTGCGGTGAGGGAGAAATATCTGGAAATCCACGGCTCAGAACGCATCTACCGCTATGAATATTTTGACAAGCGGACAGGGGAAAACAGGAACGCAAGGCGCGACCCTGTGACGGCGGTCCACCTGATACAGTCGTTTTCCGAAAAGAACCTTGACCCCCGGACGGTACACCAGATAGGGATAGAACTCTGCAATAAATTAGGGGTGATGGCAGTTGTTGACACCCACATGAACACAGACCACCTGCATAACCATATCATTATCAACGCCTATTTACCGGGCGGGGAAAGGAAATTTGTCATGGAGACCGCCACCATACTCCGCATCCGGGAACTGTCCGACCAACTCCAGCAGGAACACGGCATAGAACTGAAATTTGACACCCCCAGGAAGCAGCTTAATTATTCAAAAGAGCATGACACCTATGGGGAATGGAGCGCAAAGAAAAGCAACCTCTCATGGAAAGAAGAAATGAAGGATGAAATCACCGCCGCAAAAAGCGTCTCCGACAGCCGGGAGGATTTTATCGCCATCATGGAAGATTATGGCTACACCATTGCGCGTCAGGAAGCGGAATCCATTACATGGTGGAACAAAGACCATACCCGAAAAATCCGCGACCGCACCCTTGGGGATGCTTATGAACTTGGCTCTCTTTTCCCTTCAGACAGCCCGGAATACACCATTAAACCGGCTGCAACCCCTGATAAGACGCATCCAAAGCCCCTGTCAGTGACAAGGTATGACTGGAACGGCAGGCGCAGGAGTGACCTTGAACTGCTGATAAGGAAAGCAATCGCCCTGATTCTCCATGCCGGGAACCGCTACAGCCATCCCCACGCTGCCCCCGCCCGTTCCCCTTCCTATAAGGTGGAAATGATGGAACAGGCACTTGAGACCGTCCGGGAAATGGGGCTTGGAAGCAAGGCGGAACTGAAAGAAAAACTGCATGATGTGGGAGCCAA
>CAZSGT010000211.1:0-2365 GCA_964606215.1 uncultured Lachnospiraceae bacterium | reverse complement strand
TCTCTATCTGGCACTGCAGGAGCATAAGGAATTTACCCTTTCCGGAAACGGCTTTTCAGATATTTCCGCCATGGATGCAGAAGAAATTTTCGCATATTTCAAAGGAACACGCAAAGACCGCCCAGCCTGCCTGAAAGACAGTGTCCAGGTGACAATGGATCGCGTCTACCAGAAACACACTTCCTTCCTGCGTGCTTCCTTCACCAAGCCTGTCAAGGAATACCAGAAAAATCACCTGGCGGAACTTCTGCGCCGGGAAGGGTACTCTGCGGATATGGATTCCCTGACACAATTTGATGCAATCAACATAGAAAACTGTTTAGGGCAGAACCCATTTTCGGAAGCACCCATTGAGCCGGAAAAGCAGCTGCAGCTTTCCAGGCGGCTGCAAGGCGCATCACTCACCCTGAACAGGGATGCTGCCTATATCCTGCCCACAGAATACAATGCAGTTATGGACTACCTCGACGGCATCCGGCGCACCAAGCCCCCTGTCCTGAAACAGTCGCCAAGGATTGATGAAATGACCGCTGATAAGCTGCAGACCTTCATGGATGCAAGCGGAATCACCTGTTCCATCCCCGTCGCGGAATTGAGCAAAGCTGACTATAACAAAATGTACGGCTATGTTCTGAGCCATGGAAGGACACCCGACTGCGCCGCCCCTGTGCCACCGGCTCCTACGGACAGGACAGCAGACTTCCACAAGGCGATCGCCGCGGACACCAAAAAGAAACAGCTTTTGCTCACGCATCTCCGCAATCAAGCCAATGAACTCCTAAAACTTGGGATAGACCCTGACAACACGGAAACCGTGCTAAACGAAATAGCAACTTTTCGGAAAAGTTACTCCGCACTGGAAAAAGAACGCCTTTCCCTCAATGAAGAATACAAATCCCTGATCCGCCTGAACCAGCAGATCACCTATGCGGAAACACCTGCTTTCCTTTTCGGCTCACTCTTTTCGGAAAAAGTGCATAAAGCACCAGAAGTCTTGGAGAAAGAGGAACGAGACCAGAAGCCGGAACAGGAAAATGCTGCCCGCCGAAACGCCCCCATTCCCAATATGAACATAGACCTATAACAGCCTATATCATAAATAATTTTTCGAACCATTTTATAGTAATGATATTTTTTACAATCATTTTTTATGATTATATATTATTTTATTTAAGGCAAGATAAATTTTTTATATTAATGCTGTATAGATTAAGCAAACGTAGTATATTAATGACTCATATTATAAATTGTGTTTTCCTATGGCGATATTGTACTGCTAGTCCAGTGCTAATCTTGTACGATAGATACGATTCGACTTCTCAACTTAGATTTGACCCAACTCCCTTTCAGCATCCATTTGTTATCTTTCTGGAAAAGCTTTCTATCATGTTTAACCCAGATGCATATATTGAAATAAATACAAAACCAGTTGCTCCCCTAACCATGTTGTAGGGAATTCCTTTGTCTCTGGCGATTTATGGTTCAAGTAGTTATCAAATATCTGATATCACTCTCTGATATTTTGCATCAAGTATTTTCAGTAATTTTATTACATCAGTGCTTTTTTAACTCTCACTGACCAATAGACTACCTCGACCAATAAGAAAAGCGTACCCAAATGAACATATTCATAATAACAGAACAAATAAATTGCCCATCAGAAAAAGAGCAGGTCTGTTACAAATGATAAAATACTAACAGATATTAAAAACACGTCCATATCCAATTAGTTTTTCCTTTCCTACAGTACCAAACATAGCACTCGCAGAATAACCGTCCCAAGGGTGGTTGCCTTGATGCAATAGAATTTTCATTCCTTGAAAAATACTTCCTTGACTAACTAAAAGCACTTTTTTTGAAGAATAGCAACAATTTAATTCTTTTAAAAGACGTGCACATCTCATCAGCACATCTCCCCAACTATCACCATTTAATGATTTTGCAAATATATTATGGCTACATTCCCTTTGAAGAAAAACATATAGATTATCAGAGTCTAGACTTTCAAATTTTTTATCTCCCCACACTCCATTATTAATTCCAACCAAATATTCACATTTATTTACTGTTGCATTACATGACAAGTATTCATTTAATATTTCATACGTCTTTATAGTTCTTTCAAGTGGCGCAAGCAAAATAATATCTGGCGAAATCTTATTAACCTCTCTTGCCGTATTCTGGAGTTCAAAAATTCCATTAGTAGATAACACACTATTTGATGAAGAGTCACTCATAAACTCCCCTTTTTCGACAGCCACTGTTTTTCCATGTCGGACTAAATCTAAACTGCTACAACGACATTGTTGAGAACATGCAATAAGCTGTTTCCTTACTGTAAAATTCCGGAAGATGCCGAGCCTGA
>CAZSGT010000210.1:0-4476 GCA_964606215.1 uncultured Lachnospiraceae bacterium | reverse complement strand
GCTGCTGGAAGGCGAGCAGCTGCTCAACAACCTGCAAAAACCACTCCAGTCTGCTTTACAGGAAGCGGATATCGAGGCGAATATGCGCTTAGAGCTGGAAAAACAGGAGAGCATGAAGGGTATTAAAATTAGTGATTATATGTAATTCATCAATTCCCATAAACCATAAAAAAGAAAGTCAAACAGGGTTTTTGTTTGACTTTCTTTTTTTTCATCATAGAGCAAATGTCCACGCTCATTTTTTCTGGATGCCAAAACCAATCCTGCCTTTTCATAACCTTGTATTGTGCGTCTGGAATATTTCTTATTGACAAATCCATCTGACTATTTTATAATATCGATAATCAATATCGTTTAACGATATCGAAGTGCAATATTGTATGTGAACGAAAAGACATTATTAAACAATCTGCCATGAAAGGAGGATTATTTTGCCAAGAGAAGCATTTCAGACTTTAACCGTGCAGATGTACTACATCCTGCTTGTCATGTATGACGAGTGCTGCGGTGTGGATATCATGGAACGGGTACAGAAGGTTTCTGATGGAGAAATCACTATCGGCCCCGGCACTCTGTATACGCTGTTAGGTAAATTTGAGCAGGCCGGACTCATCCGGGTCACAGCCATAGAAGGCCGGAAAAAAAGTTATATTTTGACATCCTCTGGAAAACAGCGTTTGGAGGAGGAATATCATCACCTGAAAAAACTGGTGGAAGTGGGACAGCAATTTTTAGGAAATAAGCACAGAAAAGAGGTTTTACATGAATAAGAATAATAAAAAAATTAAAAAACATAACTGGTTTAAAATATATGAATGCGGCGCTCTGAAAGAATACCTGGAAAACTTTGCCAGTCAGGGATACCGGCTGGAAAGCATGACTGGCAATGTCATGGTGTTTGTGCCCTGGGAAGGCGGCAAAATTTTCTATGACGTAAATCTATTTATCCCATCGAAAGACGGTGGCGATAAAAAACAGCAGAAAGAGGAATTTATCGGAATCTGCGAGGATTCCGGCTGGGAGTTTGTCTGTGAAGAACAGAATTTATATATTTTTTGCAGTGAGACACCGGATTTAATACCTGTGGAAACCGATGAAGAAGCCAAGTTCGGAACCATACACAAACGTATGCTGTCAGAAAATATTTTCACCTGGCTGCTGCTTCCCCTGATGGGAATTTTTATCCTCTGGGCACAGCTGCGAGACATTACTTTTGCCATGACAAATTACGTGGGTATATTGATTATCTGCATATGGCCACTCCTGATTCTAAATGCCTTACTAGAAATCGGAGGCTATATCCACTGGTATATAAAATCCAAAAAGTCCCTGGTGGAGCACGGCAAAGTCTCCTATCGTGACGGCACCTATCACAGAACATGCCATCGGATTTTGTTAGCATTTCCATTTCTGTGCCTTCTGGCATTTATTGCTGCATCCATTAGCAACAGGGACTGGGCACTCGCCATCAGTTATTCCTTTTTGCTTATTTTCATGGTGGTCTACACACAGACTGTAGCCATCGCAAGCCAAACGGCAAAGATAATCCGGGATGCCTGCGGCACCGCTTTTATTCTTGGGGCATTTACTTTAATCTTTCTCTCCTTATTGCACTTTCATAGTGATATCGGGAAAGAAGATTTGACCATTACCATGGAAGACTGCGGAATGTCTGTGGGAGACGCCAAACGGACATTTGATTGTTATCTGGACAAGACCGTGTTTGCCTCTCTGGAATCCGCAAGCGATGAATTGGGTGACGGCAACGACGAAACAGATACCAGTGGATTGACCATTACCATAGAAGATGCCTACGACTACCGGAAAAATCAGGGCGTATACTATGAGATTTTCCGAAGCAGCTTCCCCTCTTTTGTGGAAATATACGTGAATAAAAAGTGGCTGTCTGGCGCCAAAGACCCCGACGCAGATACCCAGATTATGGAAATTGAAAACGATGCCTGGAACGCAGAAAAAGTATACGAAATCACCTGGAAAGAAGATGGCGGACAGGCGTATCTGGTTGTCTACAAACACACGGCGCTGGAAATTGAAATTCTGGACAAATCCAGTGACGGCACCCTTTCCGATGACATTATTAAAAATATCGTAGAGAATGTGAAACCGTAAAAAAACAGGAATTTTCTCCCGAACAAGAAAGCGTTTCGCTTGCAGCTCATTCTTTCCACATATAACGATGAGAAACACGCTTTGCGGGTTTCTCACGTTCGCATAGCCAGCATGGTTGGCATTGGCGTTCAAATATCTTGCGAGCCAGCTTATTGTAAGCAAAAATGGCATACCGTGAAAGTGTCTCTTTCACGTATGCCATTTTCTGACTAATTTATAAGTTTGTATCGCATCAAAAATCCGCTTATTTACATGCCTTCTTATCCATTGCCGGATTGAATGCATAGAAATTCTTAGAGTCCAAATGATCCTGCACAATCCGAAGGGATTCACCGAACCGGGTAGATGGAAGTAAATTTATGATGGCAATTTTAAACTGCGGTAAAATAAAGTAAATTATTCTGCCAGACTTTGCAGTTTTTCCAAATCAGCAATCAATCCCTTTGAATACTGCTCTGCGTCATGGTATAACTTTTCTGCCCTGGCGTAATTGGAACTGTTCAGCGCATCCATAACTTCGGCGCCAAACCCATGAAATCTTTTATGTTTTGCTTCCAATCCTACCCAGATAGGAAGCATTTCCGGCATCTTTGGCTTCATGGCATAATAGAAATGTCCGAAACCACATTTGGAAGAATCCATCTGCAGCGGCGTAATCGTGCGGGACTGTACCATTTTCTGCAGATTGCCAAGCCACGTGCGGTGCGCTGTAATTGCATTGCTGACGTATTTGGCAAATTCCTGGTTTTTCAGATGGAAGAATGCATCCTGTGTCATGGAACCCATTTGTTTTACTGTCTCATCCAATGTTTTCTCAATGCCCACAACCGGCTGAGTTGCCTTCTTCAAATCATAGCCCACATTCTGCATGAACTCTATACTGTTTCTCAACTGATCTTCCATCTGTGTCATGGAACTGCTAAGTTCTTCGCTGACAGCGGTAACTGAACTCATGGAGTCATTCACCTTGGCAACATGCTTTTGGTTTTCATCATTCAAGCTCCATACATTTCCAATTTTTTCTGTTATGGAATCCAAAGCATCTATAGTACTTGTAGCGCTGGAAACGCTTTTTTCAGAAGCGCTTTTAATGCCCTCAACGAAATCTCCCATGCCGTCCGTAAGCTTCTGGGTCTCTTCTGCCAGACTGCGAATCTCCTCCGCAACCACTGCAAATCCTTTTCCTGCCTCACCTGCTCTCGCCGCCTCGATGGAGGCGTTCAGCGCCAAAAGATTTGTCTGAAGGGAAATGGTGTTGATGCCAGAAATCACATCATTCATGTGGTCAATTATCTGGAAAAGATAATCCAAATCCTTCTGCATTTCATGAGAGACGGTAATCGCCTGACTGGAAAGTTCTTTAATATTGGTCAGTTCATTCTGGCTGATTTCAATCTTCTTGTATACCTCGGCGGTCTCTTCCGAAGCCTGAATAATCGTATGTGTCAATTGCTCATGTTGATTGTCCGCCCGGTCCGATGCATTGCCAAATATGGTCTCCGCAGCACTGGACACATCATTGGCGATGTCCATAATCCGTTCTGTCTGATGCTGCATCGTCAAATCAAGGGAACTAATCTGCATAACGGCATTGATATTTTTCTCCAAAATCTCCGCAAATCTCCCTCTGTTTTCCGCAAGCCGCTGATAAATCTGATTCAGCTCCGGTTCCTTGGAATAATCCGCTTCCTTCAACTCGGAAACTGCTTTCATGAGTACCTTTCTGTTGGTTTTAAGCCCCATTTGAAACCTCCTCTTTTTTATTCTGGGTTAATGTATGTATGCTTATAATAAATAACTTTTCGCCTTTTTGCAACCGATTTTTACAATATTATATCTTCCATTTAATCTCCATGTTGCCGTCTGCAATGCGAATCACCTGGATTAACGCATCAACCACCGTCTGTTTGTCCCGGCAATCAAGATTTTCCCAAATTTTCACATGGTCGGACAATTGATTTTGCCCGTTATCTGCATCCGCAGCATCTAACATGGAAATTTCTTCCTGCAATGTATTTCGCTGTACATCCAGCTCTGATACTTTTTCATTGATATACTTCATAAGCACACTGCCAGCCCCGGATACCTTAGAAAGCAAAGCCTCAATCTCTTCCTCAATCTGTGTCAGCTGGATTTTCTTCCGAATTTGTTCTTCCCCGTTATTCCTGCAGCAAGTCTCTGAATTTTCTTCCAACACTGGAAACTCCGATAATCTTTTCCCGATGGCATCAGACATATACGTTTCCAATACATCCGCATAGACCGTGCAGCCTGCCCCCTTACAGGTTCCATGATTTCCCGAATGGCTGCACACAAAATATCGTCCCCATTTTGTTTTTGCCTTCC
>CAZSGT010000209.1:0-4476 GCA_964606215.1 uncultured Lachnospiraceae bacterium | reverse complement strand
TTTGCCGTCACCGTCCCGAATCATCAAAAACTGGTCCTTTAAATACAGCTTATTAATATATTTCAGGTTGGCATAGGTTTTAATATTCGTGCAGCTATTTGTGGGAATAATCGTAATGCGCTGCAGCTTCCCCTCCTCGTCATAAATTTCAGAATAGTTCTTCTCTAACAGTAACGGGAGGCGGTTGCTGTCCTGCTTGCCTTCCACGATAAATACAAAGCTTACATTCATCAAGTCGTTGGCGGTGTAGCCCAAATCGTCCAGAATCTCGTCCACATCGGTTTCCTCCACAACGGAGGTGTTGTAGTTTTCATCCAGAACCACCTGCTTAATCTGTCTCGAAGAGAAGTTGAAAATCAGGTTGGGTGAATGGGTGGAAAAAATTACCTGATTTTTCTTGGACAGCCGGAATAAAATTTCACTGGAAATTTTTTGCAGCTGTGGGTGCAGATAAATCTCCGGGTCTTCAATCATAATAATGCAGGGCAGGGTATCTTCCTCATCAATATATGCCTCTAACAAGGACAGGGCATAGATGCTTTTGATTCCCTCGCTGAGAACGCTAAGGGGCCCCGTGGTTCCCCGTTCCGTATTGACAATCTCCGTGTCGATGTGGAGCAGGTTGTCGATATCGAAATCGATGGTGTAGCGGATATCCTGGGAAGGCGAGCCGTTGGCATGAAAATAACGGTTTACCTTCTCGGAAAACTGGTTTACGTTGGTGTGGAACAGCTTGTACTGCATCAGCCTTGCGGTCTCGAACAGCGTCAGCTCCTCCGGTGTCTTTTTGTTAATCAGGCCGATACACTGGAAACACCGGTTGCATTTCCTCTTGGCATCAAAGGTACACTCGTTTTCCTTTAACAGACGGAAGGAGTCCTTGTCGTAAAAACTAAACACATCATTTTGCAGTGCCTCCAGATTACGGGTCTGGTCAATATGGTAAATTTTAGGAAAAATATCTTTGATGTAGGTATTATTTTTCTGAAAACCATCCTTGTATTTGATTCGCCCGTCCGGAGTGACAATACAGGTGAACTTCAGCAGGTTCTCGGAAAGTCCTGGGAAATGCGCCACAAACTCTTCCAGCCAAAGGTCGTAATTTTTGTGCTTGGAGACAATTCCCCGGCTGTGGTACAGCAGAAAATCGTCCTCTTCAAACTCTACTTCCATTTGTACTTTGATACTGCTGTCGGGATACATGTACTCGTGGGGAAGTACCTTATGGTCACCGGAAACCAGACGGATAGCGTCAATAACAGAAGTTTTACCGGTATTATTCTTGCCCACCAAAATTAAGGCGTTGTCAATGTCGTGAATCTCTAACATGTGAATGGATTTGAAATTCTCGATTTTTAAGTAGCGAATCTTCATATGCTAACTCCTTTTTTTCTTCTTCCGTTTCTGAATAGAATAGCCAAATTTGCCGAGATAATCCCCCAGTCCATAGTATTCTCCGTGGGAGTATGCCAGTAAATCTGCGTTTTCCAGCCGCAGAGCTCCCTTCTCATCCAGCAAAGCTTCCTCTACGTTTACAGCCTCCACCGTGGCGAGAAACATCACATGGGAGCCAAGGGGAAGGGTCTGTGTGACTTTGCATTCTATGTTTACCGGTGACTGGGCAATCATTGGCGCATGAATCCTGGTGGCAGGCTGGGCAGTGAGTCCCAGTGTGGTAAATTTATCCACATCCCTGCCGGATTTGACGCCGCAAAAGTCTGTGGCAAATGCCAGTGACCGTGTGGTGAGGTTAATGACAAACTCGCCGCTTTTTTCTATCATGGCATAGGAATGACGTTCCGGGCGCAGAGAAATGTAGACCATGGCAGGGTTGGTGCAGATTGTTCCCGTCCATGCCACAGTGAGTGCGTTGGGGTTGCCGTCTGCATCCTGGCAGCTGACTAATACCGCCGGCAGAGGGTAGAGCATGTTGCCTGGTTTCCATGTCTGCTTCATAGGTGTACCAATCCTTTCCAGCGAAATTCTCTGCATAGAACAAAGAGTTTCCCATCGTTTTCTATTAAGTAACAGTATACATCATTTTAAGGGAGATAGCATCCATAATTTAGAAATAAAATGGAAAATTTTTTTGAAAATACAGG
Organism: uncultured Lachnospiraceae bacterium; assembly: GCA_964606215.1. Classification (GTDB taxonomy): domain Bacteria; phylum Bacillota; class Clostridia; order Lachnospirales; family Lachnospiraceae; genus CAZSGT01. The sequence goes on along the minus strand of CAZSGT010000209.1, from coordinate 2,374 downwards.
CTTTGACAAGAGTTTTATAATGTATTATAATAATCATTAAAACGGAATACAAAAAAGCCGCAGGGAAGCGGTGCGAATACAGACATGGAAGGAGTGTTTTGTATGCCAAAATATCTAGAAATTGAATCTATTTCTGAGGGCATGGAGGATAAGGTGAAACAGGATTTAAAATTCCGAACCGGAAATTTTATCTGGCGCGTGCGTTTTAATATCCCGCTGGACCCGGAGACGGTGAATAATATGAATTTGTATGTAACCTCTCTTTCCCAGGTTCCGCTTAAGACAGCAATCCGTTACAATGCGTTAGATAATGAGATTGAGGTTGAGCCGCTAGAGCCCTATGCACAGAATGAATCGTACATATTAAATATTTCAACAGATGTAAAGTCGGCAGGAGGAAATAACCTCAAAAAGCCGGTGCAGCTGCAGTTTAAGATTGAGTAAATAAATGAAAAGAACAAAGAGTTTCGCTTGCGAAACTCTTTGTTCTTTTCCCCTTGCAAAAGTGGGCATGAGTGCTTTCAGAATTACCAAAATATAGCAGGAAAGTGGGCAAACATGCACACCTATTGCCGTGAATGGTATGGTATACTACACAAGATACTTTCTAAATTCGCGTCCGGGTTTGCAGCGGGACAATATTGCCCGGCGTGTACAGTTACAATCCATCTTGCTATTGGATTGGGAAAACAAGGAGGAATTATATATGATGAAAAGACGGAAACTGTTATCCCTTGTACTGGCGTTCTGCATGGTGTTCAGTACACTTTTTGCGGGAATTCCTGTAAATGCAGCATGGGATGAAGAGGCGGAAACATTCTATGGTTTAGTTGCTACGGAATGGCTTGATACGGTATGGGATGATGGGGCAGGAATAGAGAAGATGGTTACAACCGAAGACGGTTTTCCGGGTACTTATGTATGGGATGACGAAGGAGATCCAGTATATGGCGAAGATGGAAAACAGAAAGTAGAAGCTATTGCATATACAGATTCGTGGATTGGCGCAAACATCACAGGTGCCCGTTATTGGTTTGATTACAAAGAGACTGCCACTGCAGAGCCTGTTCATTTAATGGCAAAAGATTTGAAAGTAAAATATTATGGTGATCAAGATCCATGGGATGAAAATGCAAAAGCTAAAGAAAAGACAGGCTTATTAAAGGACGCTCCGGACCAGGAGAACTGGAAGGGAGTTGTAGAGTTTTTACCGGATGAGCTGGGATTCTATGCATTTTCATACACCAAAAATGGGAAAGAAGAACTGTTTTGTGTCAATGTAAGTTGGCCGGAAATAGGTTTTTATTCTGACGAGGAGAGAAGCAAAGATACTTTACTGTTAAACGATTTTATGGGAAACTCCACAGATTATAGGGTATTTAAGAGCGAAGATATTAAAAAAGAGGTTTGGATAAAGTTAAAAGACGAAGAAGGTCAGAAAGTCATTCTGGCCGGTGATGCTGGTGATAGAAATGTAGATGAAATCCCCTCTTTTGAGTTAGAGCTCTATGGCGGACCTGTAATGAACAGCAATGATGACGAGGATGCTCTGAAAGAGTATATGGAGGTAGAGGATCTTGGTGACGGCTGGTATAAACTCACCTTTGCAGACGAAATGATTGTTCCAGCTGACCCTGAGGATGAAGAGAGTGAGCCATGGGTTACAAACGGTTTTAATCTTCGTGTCAATGCGGTAGCAATTGACACTCAATGGGATGAGGATAATGAAGAATGGGTGTATGATGAAAATAGTAATTTTTACTATATAGATGCATGGTTTGATTGCCAGTATCAGGAGCTTGGATTATATGCACAGGTAGAGGGCGACGATAGGATTTATACAGAGGGTGCAGGCTATATTGATTTTGCAGCCACTCCGGAGAAGCTTCGAATATTTCTTGGCAAAACATACGTTAAGGACGGAACGGTGAAGACGGAGAAGCTCACAGCGAAGGAATTGGATGCCTTAACCGTAGAGAAGGCAGTTGAATTTGATGATTATGGGGAACCATCTAAATGGGAAAAAGCTACTGCCGGAGAGGATTATGACTGTACACCAGATGGTGATTATATGGTTTTTGAATTCTATTATCAGAACTCCTATGTTATTAATGTAAAAAATGTAGGACGTGTGCATCTCCATGCTTACCTGCCTGGTCTTGGCTTCTATAGCACCAATACGCGTCCGGCAGATGAAGAAAAAATAGAAAACAGGCTTCTTGAGAAAACAGTAGACGAGGCAAAATCCGATACCGTCTATGTATTGGCTTGGACAAATGACGAGGAAGAATGGGCGTATAAACCGGAAACAATAGAAAGGATCTATCTTGCTTTCGTATTAATGCCTGGGAGAATCCACTGTCAATCAAGGACT
>CAZSGT010000208.1:0-4479 GCA_964606215.1 uncultured Lachnospiraceae bacterium | reverse complement strand
AGGTTCTGAAGCAAATCTTCAGAACCTGTTTTTTACTTTATAGGAAATTCCTCCGAATTTCCCATAGAGTAAAAACACTCTGCAGGGATGCGCACTCGGCGCGAAAGTTTTGTTCGCGAAACTCTTTCTCATTTATGCGTAAATAGTTTCCTCTTGCTTTCCTTTATGGTTATGCTAAAATATTATAAACAAGAGTTTACACACGAAAGAATGGAGAATACAAATGGATAATCAAAATATACCTGCCGGGCAGAACATCTCCCCGGCTTCACCACAAACCACATCTCCGGCTGGCGTCCCACCGGTTCCTCCTCAGACCATGCCACAGGGCAACATTCCTCTGGCATCTCCCCAGGCAATGCCTCAGAGCAATACTCCGCCGGTTTCTCCTCAGGCAGCGCCTCAAGGCAATACCCCTCCAGTTCCTCCCCAGGCAGCGCCTCAGGGCAATACCCCTCCAGTTCCTCCTCAGGCAGCAACTCAGGGACATATTCCGCCGGTTTCCCCCGTGGAAATGCCGCAGATGAATATCCCCCCGAGGCAGCTGGTAACGCAGCCGGTACAGTCACAAACAGTACAGCCAAATCCAGCGCCTCCCAGGCCGCAGACGCCACCGGTGCAGCCACAGCCCACGGCACCCATACAGTCCGGACCGCAGACGCCGCCTGTAACACCGCAAATACAGACATCACCCACACAGACCCAACCCGTACAGACCATACCTGCATCATCACAGGCACAGCCCACTTCTCCCACCAAAGAAGAAGGCACGCTGGATATTCCTCAAAGGCATTCGTCCAGACAGACACCGGAGGCAGAGACCAAACCTCCAAAAAATAAGAGAAGAAGATTGCGTGTATTTCCGGTTTTCCTCTTTCTGCTGCTAATCGGCACCGTAGCATTACTGGTACATCTGTATAAAGGCGCGAAACAGGAAATCGCAGACCGGGAAGCAGATATCAAAGAGCTGGAAGCCCAGTTAGACGATGAATCCGCCAGGGCAGATGCTGCAGATGCGGATTTAGAAGAATACATTGAAAAAGTCAGGAAATTTGGTGCTGAGGACAGTGTGAATCTCACATTTATGCGCCACATGTTCCCGGATATGGTGGTTCTTCCCGCAGAGGGAGGATTTGCCTACTATCCCATCAACAAGGATTTAAAGATGGCAGAATATGACTATAGTGCTATAAAAACCTCTTCTTCCGGAGTAAAATCCTATGTTCCGGATAATATCCGGTCCTCCTATGCAGGCATTGATGTTTCCACATTCCAGGGCGATATTGCCTGGAAAAAGGTTGCTGCAGACAATATTGATTACGCCATGATTCGTCTGGGATACCGTGGTTACGGTAACGGCGCCCTGGTTCTGGACGATACCTACAAAAAGAACATCAAAGGCGCTACCAAAAACGGACTGGATGTGGGTGTATATTTCTTTACCCAGGCAGTCAATGCCGAGGAGGCAAAGGAAGAAGCCGAATTTGTTCTGAAAAATTTAAAAGGATACAAGGTAAACTACCCAGTGGTTATTGATACAGAGATGATAGAGTCCGGCAAATCCCGGGGTAATGCCCTCACTCCGGAAGAACGGACCGAGACTATCAAAGTGTTCTGTGATACCATCAAAGAAGCCGGCTATACGCCCATGGTCTACGCCAATCTGACATGGTTTATCACTGCATTGGACATCAGCCAGTTAGAGGACTACGAAAAATGGTTTGCCGGATACGAGGAAGAACCCTCCTATCCCTATGCATTCTCCATGTGGCAGTACACCAGCAGTGGAACGGTAAAGGGCATCAAAGGCGCTGTAGACCGCAACATCAGTTTTGTAAACTATGCGGAAAAGTAACTAAACGGAGTGTTCTGACCTACAGGTCAAAACACTCCGCTTTTCTCATTATATTTTTCATTATGTCAGGGTAAGTTTCAAACCGCTGCCCTAAAAATTGCTGCCATTCCAGCCCCAATTGCTCACGGCTTCATATTTCACATAGATATGGTCCGGTGCAATCCCCAGCACATCCCCAAAAATCTTCGTAATCTCTCCGGTCAAATCAGAGAATGCGGAAGGATTTTCGGAACCATACACCTTCACTTCGATAAAAGCTGTCGGCTCACTGTTATCTCCCCGGAAATATAAATGGTAATTATCTTCAAATCCGGTCATCAACCAGCTCTCACTCTTGCCCGGAATCAGGGAAATCGCCTGTCCCAGACGGCTTTTCAATTCCTTCTCCTGCGCCTCGCTGACAGAAACACTCACTTTTGAATCAATAAACGGCATATTTGCCTCCCTTCTGCATACATATGTATGCGCTTTGCTACAATCATTTGATTGCTATTTTGCCAGTTTCAACATAATCTCATTACTGCGGTTCACAAACTTCGTCATTGCCTCCGGTGCCAGCGGTTTATTTGCAAGCATGGCAAGGTCGTACAGCTGCTCACAGAACATGGTCACATCTTCAGAATCCTTATTCTCGAAAATATACTGTACCAACGGATGATTTGCGTTGAGAACCAGCTTCTCTCCCGCTGCGCCAAACATAGCCGGGTCCATGCCACCCATGCTGTACATCTTCATCATGTCCTGCATACGGCGGGATTCCTCATCCAGCGTAATCATGGCAGAAATATTTTCATTCTTCATCTTCTGTACTTCCACGTCAATGGAATCCTTATGCAGTGCCTTTGCAAACAGCTCCTTCAGCGCATCGGTCTGCTCCTTCAGTGCATCTGCATCGCCATCCTCCACAAAATCTTCGCCAAGTCCGGCATCAATACGTTTAAAGCGTACCTTCAGGTCTCCCTGCTCCATCTGACCGATAAATGGCTGGTCAATGGTATCCATCAATACCAGCGCATCTTTGCCTTCCTCCTTAAACATATTGACATACTGGCTCTGCTGCTGCATATCCGTCACATAGTAAACCGTGGTCGGCTCTTCTTCCGGTGCATCTGTGGAATCCTGCCCCGCAGCATCCTTTTCCTCTGCTGCTTCCACACTCTCCTCTACCTCCGGCGCATCATCCGGCTTGCCCGCCTCTATATATTCCGGCAGGGTAATGTATTTACCTTCTAAGTTCTTAAAGATAATAAACTCTTCCATCTTCTCACGGAATTTGGTATCTTTCAAGCAGCCATACTTGATAAAGGGATTGATATCATCCCAATATTTCTCGTAATTTTCTCTGTCCACCTTATACATGCCGGACAATTTATCTGCCACTTTCTTCGTAATGTAATCGCTGATTTTCTTAACAAAGCCGTCATTCTGCAATGCGCTGCGGGATACGTTCAGCGGCAAATCCGGACAATCAATGACGCCTTTAAGTAACATCAGAAACTCCGGAATGACTTCCTTAATATTATCTGCAATAAACACCTGGTTATTATACAGTTTAATCGTACCCTCAATCCGGTCATACTCCGTATTTAATTTAGGGAAATACAAAATTCCCTTTAAGTTAAACGGATAATCCATATTCAGATGAATCCAGAACAAGGGCTCCTTATAATCGTTAAATACCTTGCGGTAAAATTCCTTGTATTCCTCCTCGCTGCACTCGTTTGGATGCTTTGTCCACAGCGGGTTTGGTTCGCTCAGAGATACCGGACGCTTATGAATCTTCGCCTTATCCTTCGCCGGGCTGATTTCCACCGTCTCCTTGGTGCCATCCTCCTTCTCCTGCTCTTCGGTCTTGGCCTCCTCAGTGAAACGCTCCACTACCACGTCATCCTCACGGATATCCTCCGCATCGATTGTCTCAAACTCCTGCTCTGCGCCAGCCTTTTCAAGGAAAATCTCCACTGGCATGAAGGAACAGTATTTATCCAGAATCTCTTTTGCACGGTACTCGTTGGCAAATTCGTAGCTGTCCTCTCCAAGATAGAGAGTAATGGTGGTTCCGACAGAATCCTTCGTTCCATCTTCCATCTCATACTCTACGCCGCCCTCAGACATCCAATGCACCGCTGTGGCACCTTCCTGCCAGGACAACGTATCAATAGTAACCTTATCTGCCACCATAAAGGCAGAATAAAATCCCAGACCAAAATGTCCGATAATCTGATCCTCGTTAGTCTTATCTTTATATTTCTCCAGGAAATCCGTGGCGCCGGAAAAAGCAATCTGGTTAATGTACTCCTTAACTTCACTCTCCGTCATACCCACGCCGTTATCTGTAAACCGGATGGTCTTCGCCTTATCATCCACTTCTACCAGAATCTTTGGCTTATAATCATCCGGCAAAGTAGTCTCGCTCATCAGCTCCAGTTTTTTCAGCTTTGTAATCGCATCACATCCGTTGGAAACCAGCTCACGGACGAAAATATCGTGGTCCGAATACAACCATTTTTTTATAATCGGAAATATATTATCCGAATCAATTGACAAACTTCCCTTATCTTTTCCCATGTTTTACACGACCTTTCTAGTTTTTATAAAATCTTATAGAAGTAATAATAAGCCTT
>CAZSGT010000207.1:0-4500 GCA_964606215.1 uncultured Lachnospiraceae bacterium | reverse complement strand
GATTGCGCTTATATGCCATAGCTGATGAACCAATCTGATTTTTCTCAAAAGGCTCCTCAATCTCTTTTAAATGCTGTAGAAGACGGATATCATTGGAAAATTTGTGGGCACTGGAAGCGATGCCTGCCAGCACGCTTACCACTCTGGTATCCACCTTCCGGCTGTAGGTCTGTCCGGATACCGGATAGCATGCCTCAAATCCCATCTTTTCCGCAATCAGCCCATCCAGCTTCTTTACCTTCTCCTGGTCTCCGTCAAACAATTCCATAAAACTTGCCTGGGTGCCGGTGGTTCCCTTGGAGCCCAACAATTTCATGGTAGAAATCACATGCTCCAAATCCTCATAGTCAAGAACCAGCTCCTGCAGCCACAGGCTGGCACGCTTTCCCACAGTGGTGGGCTGCGCCGGCTGGAAATGAGTGAATGCAAGAGTAGGTAAATCTTTATATTTCAAAGCAAACTTTGAAAGCTCATTTATGACGTTTACCAGCTTGTTGCGAATCAGCTTCAGACCCTCCGTCATAATAATAATATCCGTGTTGTCGCCAACATAACAGGAAGTAGCTCCTAAATGGATAATCCCCTTTGCCTTCGGGCATTGCACTCCATATGCATATACATGGGACATTACGTCATGGCGCACCTCTTTTTCCCGCTGCACTGCCACATCATAATTGATGTCATCCATATGTTCTTTCAGTTCATCAATCTGCTCTCTGGTCACCGCCGGCTGTCCATCTTCTCCCAGCAGTCCCAGCTCATTTTCTGCCTCCGCAAGGGCAATCCACAATCTTCTCCATGTACGGAATTTTTTGTCCGGAGAAAAAATATACTGCATCTCCTTGCTGGCATATCTCTGGGATAATGGACTTACATATGTGTCATTGTTCATTCTCTTGTACCTTCCTTTTATATTTTATTTTTTATATATTCTTTTTTAGTTTCCTTTTAAATGAATTTTTTACAGCATATACATTTTCACTTTTCTATTTTCAAATCTACTTTTCAAATTCTCCCCGGATATCTTCCTCCGGCGGCTCTATGGGATAGTTCCCGGAAAAACAGGCGTTACAAAATCCCACGCCCTCCCCCACCAGCTCCTGCAGGCGGTCAATATTCAAATACCCCAGCGAATCCGCTCCAATCATTTTACAAATCTCATCTACCGAATGGTTGTATGCGATGAGCTGGTCGCTGGAAGGCACGTCCGTGCCGAAATAACAGGGATACCGAAAGGGCGGCGAGCTAATTCTCACATGGACTTCCCTGGCCCCGGCATTTTTCAACATTCCCACAATGCGGTCACTGGTGGTTCCCCGGACGATGGAATCGTCAATCATAACTACCCGTTTGTCCTTTACCACTTCCTGCAGCACATTCAGTTTAATCTTCACACTGGATTCTCTTGCAGACTGCTTCGGCTTGATGAAAGTCCTTCCCACGTAGCTGTTCTTTACAAATGCGGTGCCGTAGGGAATCCCCGACTCCATGGCATATCCCATGGCAGCTGCATTGCCGGACTCCGGTACCCCCACAACAATATCTGCTTCCACCGGATGTTCCTGTGCCAGAATCTTCCCGGCAATAAGCCTGGATGTATGTACGCAGGCGCCGTCTATGAAACTGTCTGGACGGGCAAAATATATATATTCAAAAATGCATCTGGCATGTCTCCCGTGTGCCATGGACATGTTGGAATGTACACCGTCCACGCTGACAGTTACAATCTCTCCCGGCTCCACATCCCGGATATATTCCGCATCAATGGCATCCAGAGCGCAGGTCTCACTGGCAAATACATAGGTATTGCCTCTCTTTCCCAGAACCAGCGGACGGAATCCAAAGGGGTCCCTGGCACCAATGAGTTTTCTTGGACTGGCAATCACCAGTGAATATGCGCCTTTTATCTTCTTCATGGCGCCTACCACCGCCTCTTCCACCGTCTCCGTATGCAAACGCTCCCTTGCCACATAGTAGGCTATAACTTCGGAGTCAATGGTTGTCTGGAAAATGGCCCCGTCGTATTCCAGCTTATTGCGAAGCTCCACTGCATTTACAAGATTACCGTTATGTGCCAGCGCTAAGGTTCCCTTCACATAATTTAATGCCAGCGGCTGGATATTTTCCGGTATGCTGGCACCTGCCGTGGAATAACGCACATGTCCCACACCGATATCTCCGGTAAGCTTTTCCAGATTCTCCGCATTAAAAACCTCATTTACCAGACCCATTCCCTTATGGCTCTTCACATTGCGGGGCGGTCCCATGGTCTCGCTGACAGCAATTCCACAGCTTTCCTGCCCCCGGTGCTGCAGGGCAAATAAACCGTAATAGATGGAGGACGCCACATCGCCTCCATCCAAATCATAAATTCCCATTACTCCGCATTCCTCACCCAGATTATCCCCATCTGGCAGCCATGTGCCAAATCCCTTTGTACATTCTGTCTTCATCTTGTCACCATCCAGTCTCTCTCATTCTGTCAATTTCCCATTTTCCATTTTACGCCTATATATTTCCATCTGCACAGCTTCCCTCTTTGGCAGATACAGGAAACTTATTCTGTACCACCCTCACCATCCTGCTGCATAATCCCCCTCTTATACTTGACGGTAAGGATTCGTTTTACCGACTCATCCAGACGTTCCTGCTTAATTTTTCCGGATTTGACTGCATTATAAATGGCGTCGTAAGCCTGTCCCAAGTCGTCGGGCATGAGAATAATGTCCGCTCCCGCCTTAAAGGACTGCAGTGCCGCCTCTGCCGGCGTATAGATATCTGTAATGGCCTTCATGTCCATCGCGTCCGTGATAATCACACCCTCAAATCCCAGCTCCTCCCGGAGAATATCCTGCATAATCAGCGAAGAAAGTGTTGCCGGCGTTGTACTCTCCGTTACCCGGCTCACAGATATGTGGGAAATCATCACAAAATCTGCTCCCGCATCAATCCCCTTCTGAAAGGGAACAAAATCCACCTTGCGCATCCGGGAAATGCTGCTGTCCACATTCACACTGCCTTCATGGGAATCCTCCGTAGCCCCTCCATGTCCCGGAAAATGTTTGAGCGTTGCGCTGATTCCCTGGTCCTGCAGTCCCCCCACAACATTGACCACCATATCTGCCACCAGTTTCTCATCCTGTCCAAAGGAACGGCTGCCAATCTCCGTATTGCTGTCCGACGTCTTCACATCCGCCACCGGGGCAAAGTTCACATTGAACCCCAGTTCTTTAATCTCGCTTCCTATAGTGGCACCCATATCGTAAGCATACTGGGTATTCGCAGACTTTCCAATCTCTTCCATGGTGGGAAAACAGGTGGTGCGCATATTGTCGTTGCTGCCGATGCGCGCCACGTCGCCTCCCTCTTCATCTACGGTGATAAACAGGGGAATCTGTGAATATTCCTGCAGCTTCGTAATAAACTTTGTGGTCTGTTTTCTTGTATTGATATTGCGGGAGAAAAACACCACGCCCCCCACTGGATATTTATCCAGAGTCTTCTTCATGCGCTTTGTAATTTTCCGATGCTCATAATAGCTTCCTTTTTTTGCATCCAGCAACTCAAAGTTGACCACAAAAAGCTGTCCCACCTTCTGCTCCAGCGTCATCCTCTCAATCTTTTCCTCGGCAAGCTTTTTCGCCTGCTCCTCGGTGGTCTCGCCGGGTTCTGACGTCTCCTCTCCCCCGGTTTTCCCTGCCTCCGGTCCCTTGGTGGCATCGGGCCCATCCTCTTTCTTTCCACAGGCTGCCATGGTTAAAAGAAGTGCCCCAAGGAGTAGTAAAGTTATAAATCTGTTTATTTTTTTCAACCTTTCGCCTCCACATCAATCGCATGTTTTTCTTTTTCATAGCGGGCCATCCGGCTGTAAAAGCTCAGACCGATAATCAAATCCGTGACGCCACAGAACAAAAGACCTGCCCCCAAAATCATAATTAACGTGCTGGCGCTCTCAAAGGGATTTAACAGGAGCACCGCCCCAAATCCCAGCGTCAGCAGCGCCATAAGTCCCACACCAAATACGCCCTCCGCATTCATGCGGTACAAATCCACTGCCTTTTGCAGCTTTACAAATCCACTGATAATAATAATGATTCCCATTGCCATCGGAAGCAGTCCTACCACCGCCTCTACTTTTACCAGCGTAATGACACCCAGTGTCGCTACCAGCCCGCCGATGGCAAAATTATTACCGCCATCCGGAGTCTTTTCCTTTCTTGAAACATAGGAAAAAATCAGTGCGCCACCCATCATCAGCAGCAGACAGCCAATAATGTATCCGATTGTCTTTGCCACCTTGTCGTGCCAGATCAGAAGCAGAACTCCCAGTATTATATATACAATTGTCGTCATAACAACCGTCTTTTTTGCATCTTTATAGTTCATGGCAACCTCCGTTTTCTCCGCATGATATTGTCCGTATATGTCTTGCGCTGCCCTCACGTGCAAGCACGCTCGGTCCGCTTATCATCATATCATAATGCTTTGCATTATATATCT
>CAZSGT010000206.1:0-4504 GCA_964606215.1 uncultured Lachnospiraceae bacterium | reverse complement strand
GCTCCCATCTCTTGAACGTTTTGTCGCCCAATGCTTTGGCACTTGCACGGCAACCGGATTCGACCAGGAATACCGGAACACCATCCACCCAATTTTCGCATGGTATGTGTCCTTTTTCCTTCCGTTTTTATTACTGCATCCCGCTCTGCGAAAACTCTCAAAATATAATTTTGTTATTGATAATATTATATATGTACTGGTAATTCATGTAACATATCAATTGATTTCTGCACAACAGTATGTACCCCTTTCCAGCGATGTAAATTCGGTGCTGAGATCTTTTGCATTATATGGACATATCGGAATGATGGGTTATCTGTTTGCAAAATACGCAATTTATACGAAAGTAGATAATTTAATGCGAAAATACTTGCCATCCCCTGTGCTTGGAATCATCTGCTCTATCATTCTTGCAGCGATTGTATATCTCCGCTACAAATCAAGGATGCTATTAATCCTTGATGCAGTGTATACGCCAGTACTTATTTATGCTTTTTTAACCATTTTACACATCATAAACATACAATTCCTTCAAAAATTGTTTATTCTACTTGGAACCTATAGTATGAATATGTGGTTTTTGCATGGCATCTTTTACACACCAAACCTTACCTTTCAACCACTTGCATACTAGGGGAAATATCCTGTCATCATTTTAATCTGGACACTTGTATTTATGTTATTATGTTCGATTCCTGTTAGCCGTCTGCAAAAACATATGCAACGCCTCCTACAAAACTGATAATTCTTATAATTTGTATTGTTATATCTCTTGCCAAATTTGTGCTGCTCATAGCACAAACATTGGTGCATTAAGCAGCAAACAATCCATGGGATTGCTACAAAGGGGGCTCGCAACATGAGTACAAATATGAAAACAAATAAAACAGAAATTATTCTTTTTTCCATCTTTGCAATTATAGGAGGCCTCCTGTTACTGGCAGGTATTGTTATTGGGTATTTTTCTATCCGCTTCCATGCAGAAGCGGTACCGCTAAAAGCAAAGATTACATCTATTGAGACCTACAGGGAACAGAACGAACGGGTATATGTTTCCTACATATACGAGAATCAGGAATACAAGGATATTGCCCTGGGAGGCTATTCCTCCAGTATGTATGAAGGAGAAGAAATTACCCTGTATATTAATCCACAGAACCCACGGGATGCAAAATCAAAACTGGATTTATGGATAGCCCCCGCCGTTTTTGTGGGAATGGGCATTATTTTTTCCCTGGTTGGGTGGATTCCCCTCCTGTGGAAGCGCAGGAAAAAAAGAAAAAAGCAATGGCTGCGGGAAAACGGAACCGTTTTGTACGGCGTAGTGGAAGGCAGCGACTGGAATACCTTCTATTCTGTCAACGGACGGCATCCCTTTGTGATATACTGCACCTATACAGATGACTTCGACGGCACCACTTACCGTTTTAAAAGCGAAAATCTGTGGTTTGACCCGGAGGCGCAGTTCCCGGCAGGAACTCCCATAAAAATATATGTGAACCGGGAGGATTACAGCAGCTATTTTGTAGATGTGGATTATTTGTGATTTTTTCAAGGCACTCATTGATAAGATTGTAGTAATGGTTTCCTGGACAAACTGAAATTTATATTACCAAATAAACGGAATCACCTTATATTTTACTTTTTTCTTGTAGTTTTCATACCCTTCAAGTCCGTTCGTCAAAACCACTTCTTCATTTTTGATACGCTTTGCAGTAATAGGAATATAAAACAGCAGTATAACAAATGATAAAGGAGAACCGAGTACAAGCCCCATTGACAGAAACAATATAAAGGTCGAAGAATACATAGGATGACGAACGATTCCATATAGTCCTGTGTCAATTACCTTTTGTTCCTCCTGAACCTCTACCGTTCTTGACAAGTACACATTCTCACGCAATACCTCGGCATACATCAGATACCCCAACAGAAATAGCAGGGCTGCAATATAGACTATAGTATCAGGCATAATGAGCCAGTGAAACCGAAAATTGAGTCCTGCAACTACAAAAGCAGACATAAACATAATACTGCTCATAGCAATTACAGCCTTTTGTTCCTCCTCATTTTCTTTTGCATTCAGCCGTTTTTTTAACAACTCCGGACTTCTCATCATCAAAATAATACCGGCTATTAACATCGGAATAAAAAGAATGCCGATAAGAACCCACCCATTCCAATATTGCAATGTACCAGCAGGAAGAAACAAAAGTAATGCTATAAGTACCAGTCCAAAAATATATTTACAGATTGCCTGTATAAAAAGCTGCTTTGTCATAGAGCCACCTCCGTAAACCTCGATTTATATCGCTAATAGAATACCACAATCACACTCACATTTCTATCACTTTTCATTAGATTTCTTCCTCCCTCCGTTTCAACTTCATATAAATTTTTCTTATTACGCAAAAAGGAGCTCCGTCCTGGGAAGCTCCTTTTCCTGATTTCCTATTTTATTTTCATTGTCTTCCGATATCCTGTCCGGGGAGAAAATAATTCCCGGTATGCCTCACGTTTTCCTTTCGGGACTTTGATAACCGCATTCTTGTGAATACCTTTCAGCGCATTTGTTTTCACCATATCCAGCTCTTTAGACTTGATGGTAATATATTTCAATTTATGACAATACGCAAACGCTCCCCATCCAATTTTCGTAACGCCGGATGGTATGGTAATCTTCCGTAAACTTTTACACCTCCGAAATGCTCGGATTCTCATGATTTTCAGGCTGGATGGCATCTGAACAGTTTTCAGCTTATCACAATACCAAAATGCATCCCTCCCGATTTCTGTTACTCCTTCCGAAATGATAACCTTCTTCAAACTCTCACAGTTGAAAAAGGTCTCATATTCAATACGTTTCACATTGGATGGAATTTTGATGCTCTGCAATTTCTTACAGGATACAAAAGCTTCATGTCCGATACGCTTCACTGTATCAGGAATCGTTACCTTTTTTAAGGCAGAACAGCATCCAAACGCATACGAACCGATGCTCTCGGTTCCCACAGGAATCTCCACACTTTTCAGTTTATCACAGCCATAAAAAGCGTTCGCCCCGATGTCAGTCACTCCAGACGGAATCGTAATACTCTCCAAACCCGCACAAGCATCAAATGCACCGTCTCCAATTTTGGTTATCCCCAAGGGAATTTTGGTCGTACTGCATCCTATCATCAAGGTATTCGTCTCTGTCTCTATAATGGCATTGCAGTTATTCCGGCTGTCATATTTGTTATTTTTCGGTGACACTGTAATGGTTTTCAAATTCCTGCTCTCTGAGAATGCATCTTTACTAATATGGGTTACGCCAGAGGGAATCTCCAGGCTTTCCACTTCTTTGCCGTTTTCTAACATCATATCTTTCCTGATGGCCGTCACGGTTTTCCCATTGATGGTTTCCGGAATCCCAAGATGCTTCACTTTCATGCCCAGGTATCCATCAACCTCAACTGTCCCGTCCTTTAGTACAGAATAACTCCAATCCTCTTCGTTTTTTACCTTCGCATCCGCATTCCTGCTTCCCATACCTGTAAGTGCAAGTAAAAAGCATAGCTGCAAAAACAATAACGTATGCCATCTCTTTTTCACGCAATCCCTTCTTTCCAAAAGCGTTACCCGAAAAAAAGCCTTTCCCATACTGCCATAAACAATTCTACGAAAACATGGGAACATCTACTCCATCGTCGCCAGTTCTTTATACTCATCCTTCAGGCAGTCATAGAGCTTCTTATAAATCTGATGGTACTGGTTGTACTTCCCTGTATTCTCTGCAATCGGGCCGCACTCTTTATCCGTGGTAATCATCTTGTCACATGCCGCCTCCACACTGTCGTACAATCCGGCTCCAACTCCGGCAAGAATCGCCACGCCCAGCGCCGGTCCCTCCTGCTGTGCCACCGTCATTACGTTACAGTCATACATATCTGCCAGCATCTGCCGCCAGATTTTGCTCTTGCCGCCGCCGCCGCAAGCCATCATGGCATCCACCTTTGTACCCATCTCCACCAAAATGTCATTACAGTCTTTCAGGGAATAGGAAACCCCCTCCATCACCGCACGAATCATATCCGCTTTGGTGTGCATACTGGAAAGCCCGAAAAACACGCCGCGGCAATCCGGGTCTAAGTGCGGGGTGCGCTCACCGTTGAGATAGGGCAGATAAATCAGCCGGTTACTTCCGAGAGGAACCTTCTCCACATCTGCATTCATCAAATCATAGGAATCACATCCCTGTTTCTCCGCTTCCGTCACATAATCTCCGCAGAAATTATCCCGGAACCACTTGAGGGAATGTCCTGCCGCCTGGGTAACTCCCATGACGTGCCAGCATCCCGGTACCGCACAGCAAAATGTATGTACACGGCCTTTGGGGTCAATGGCAATGTCGCTGGTATGGGCAAATACCACGCCGCTGGTTCCAATGGTGGTGAATGCCTTACCGTCCTTTACCACTCCGGTTCCCACTGCCGCCGCAGCATTGTCTCCCGCACCTCCAACA
>CAZSGT010000205.1:0-4588 GCA_964606215.1 uncultured Lachnospiraceae bacterium | reverse complement strand
GTGTGGATGAAAAACAGGTTTTTGAGGTGGCGCAGACATTGCCATTTTTTAGTGAGCGAAGAGTCATTGTGCTGGAAAATACCGGTTTTTTTAAGCGGGCAAACGAGATGTCGGAGTATATGAAAGACATGCCGGATACCACCTTTATGATTTTTGTGGAGAGGGAGATTGACAAGCGGAGCCGTCTGTATAAGTATGTCAAAGCCAACGGTTATATCAGCCAGATGGATGGCATGGAAGAGAAACAGCTGCTTATGTGGGTGGCGGCGTATTTGGACCGGGCAGGAAAAAAGATTAAGTCACAGACTGCCCGGTATCTGGTTGAGTATGTAGGCAGCGATATGAATACACTTTCGGGAGAAATAGAAAAATTAATTGCTTTTGTGGGAAGCCGGGAGGAAATTCTGCCGACGGATGTGGAGGAAATCTGCGTTCCACATATTACCGGAAAGATTTTCCAGATGCTGGATTCGGTTGCCACTGGAAACCGGAATGCTGCATTGAAGATGTATTATGAATTGCTGGCGCTCCGGGAAAAACCCATGTCCATATTGTTTTTGCTGACGAGACATTTTACCATTCTTTTGCAGGTAAAGGAGTTGACAGCGAAAGGCATTGGGGGGAAAGAGATTGCAGGAAAAGTGGGGGTGCCTCCTTTTGCTGTAGGAAAATACAGTACCCAGTGCCGGAAATTTTCTACAGAAACCTTAGTGTATAACCTCAACCGGTGTGTGGAGACGGAAGAGTTTATTAAAACCGGACGCATGGCAGAACAGATTGGCGTGGAAACCCTGTTGATTTCCAGTATTGGATAATATTTCAGGAACAGAAAGCGCCTTACCATCAAATGAACACATGAGCTGTTTGCGCTGTATTTTATAAAAGTAAGGAATATTATGTATGACAGAGTTAGAAGCATATTATAATAAATTTAATGAAGAGAAACGGCTTTTACGGCGGCATGGACAAGTGGAGTACCGCACCACCATGAAATATATTCATGACTGTCTGGAAGGGTCCCCCGGAGCAAAAATTCTGGATGTGGGAGCCGGCACTGGCAGGTACAGTGTTGCGCTGGCAGAAGAGGGGTACGATGTGACGGCAGTGGAGCTGGTAAAGAGTAATCTGGGCAGGTTAAAGGCAAAAAAGACCGGGGTGAAGGCATACCAGGGAAATGCCATGAACCTGAAACGGTTTCGGGAGAATACCTTTCAGCTGACGCTGGTGCTGGGACCCATGTATCATCTGTTTACAGATGAAGAAAAGGTACAGGTGTTGAAGGAAGCACAGAGAGTGACCATGCCCGGTGGACGGATTCTGGTGGCATATTGTATGAATGAGTATGGTATACTGTCTTATGGCTTTAAGGATAACCATATACAGGAATGTCTGGAGAATGGAAGAGTGGACGGAGAGTTTCACTGTGTGGGAAAGCCGGAGTATTTGTACGACTATGTTCGGCTGGAAGATATTGAACGATATAATGACCAGGCGGGGGCAAAACGGATAAAGCTTATCTCAGCGGACGGTCCCGCAAATTATATGCGGCAGACATTAAAGGCCATGGACGAGGAGACCTTTGAATGCTTTATGCGTTATCATTTTTCTGTCTGTGAGAGACCGGAGCTTTTGGGGGCGGGGGCACATACCCTTGATATATTGGAAAAGAAGTAAAAGGCAGGAGTGTATCCTGCCTTGAATATTTTTCCAGCAGATGTATATACTATGGCGTGAAGCAAAAAATATGCATGTGTTTATGTAGAAACGGGATTTGTGTCTGTGCGCACCTGGCATAAACTCCCTATGTGCAGAGAACGTGCGCAGAAAAGAGGATTTATATGGATTTTAAAGACAGCAAGACAAAAGAAAATCTGATGCGGGCCTTTGCGGGGGAGAGTCAGGCGAGAAACCGGTATACAATTGCGGCAAAGAAAGCGGCAAAGGATAAACATAATGTACTGGAGTGGGTATTCTTGTTTACGGCGGATCAGGAACGGGAACATGCCAGAATCTTTTATGATTTGTTAAAGGATGCCAATGGGGAGAATATCCAGATTGACGGTGCGTATCCGGTTAATGATTTTGATGGAATGTTGGAGCTTTTGCAGGCAGCAGAGCATGGGGAGAACGAGGAGTTTGAGGACGTGTATCCTTCCTTTGCAAAAATCGCAGAGGAGGAAGGATTTATGAAAGTAGCGGCAAAATTCCGGGCAATTGCCCAGATTGAGAAAACCCATGCAGACAGGTTTGCCAAGTTTGCTGAGCTGGTGGAAGAGGGAAGACTGTATGTTTCCGATATGGAAGAAGGATGGGTATGTTTAAACTGCGGTTATGTTTCCCAGGGCAAGGAGGCACCCAAGGTCTGTCCGGTCTGTGAGCATGAGCAGGGATATTTTATCCGTATCAGCATGGTTCCTATCGCGGCAGGTGTTACACAATAGTTTCACTTTGCTTTGGCGTAAACGATGATAAACTCGCAGAGCATGTTTATCATCGTTCGCCAGCGCGTTCGAATATCTTACGAGCCAGCTCGCCGATTATTCTCACTTTGCTTTGGCGTAAATCAAAAGTTGACGAAAGCCTATATTTGGTGGTAGTATATAAGTTGATGTTTTATGGAGTGCAGGTATGTTTGGATAAAACCTGCCTGCACGAGATAAAACCCATTCTAAAAGGAAAGGCGAAAATACGATGGATATGGGAAATACAGGAGTACCGGGTGTAAAGGTACGGTTTAAAAAGCTGCATGAGAATGCGAAAGCGCCTACATATGGAACTCCCTATGCCGCAGGAGCAGATTTGTATGCATGTATGGATGAGAGAGTGTGCATTGCCCCGGGAGAAACCTGTCTGGTAAAGACGGGGATTGCCACGGAGATTCCGGCAGGCTATGTGGGACTGGTGTATGCCCGGAGCGGATTGGCTTCCAAAAAGGGACTGGCTCCGGCCAACAAAGTGGGAGTCATTGACAGCGATTACCGGGGAGAGATTATGGTAGCCTTGCACAACCATTCGGAGCAGCCACAGGAAATAGAGGCAGATGAGCGGGTGGCGCAGATGGTAATTGCCCCATATCTGTATGCACAATATGAGGAGACAGATGTATTAGAAGAGACTGTGCGGGGAGAGGGCGGTTTTGGCTCTACCGGCAGAAAATAAAAGGTGATTGGAGGAATCATTATGGGAATGACGATGACACAGAAAATACTGGCAGCGCATGCAGGTCTGGAATCTGTGGAGGCGGGACAACTGATAATGGCAGAACTGGATTTGGTACTCGCCAATGACATTACTGGTCCGGTGGCAATCCACGAGGTGGAGAAGCTAAACAAAAAGACTGTATTTGATAAAGATAAAGTTGCTCTTGTGCCAGATCATTTTGCACCCAATAAAGATATTAAGTCTGCAGAGCATTGTAAGTGCGTCCGTGAGTACGCAAAAGAGCATGATATTACAAATTATTTTGAAGTTGGACAGATGGGAATTGAGCATGCCCTGCTCCCGGAGAAGGGACTGATTGTGGCGGGCGAGGTTTGTATCGGTGCGGATTCACATACCTGTACATACGGTGCCCTGGGAGCATTTTCTACCGGTGTGGGCAGTACGGATATGGGTTGCGGTATGATTACCGGGCAGGCGTGGTTTAAAGTGCCGTCAGCAATCAAGTTTGAGCTAAAGGGTAAGCTTTCGCCATGGGTCAGCGGAAAAGATGTTATTCTGCATATTATTGGTATGATTGGTGTGGACGGAGCGCTTTACAAGTCCATGGAGTTTGCCGGCGAGGGTGTGGCATCCCTGTCTATGGATGACCGTTTTACCATTGCAAACATGGCAATCGAGGCAGGCGCAAAGAATGGAATCTTCCCAGTGGATGATTTGACCATTGCATATATGAAGGAGCATTCCGCAAAGAAATATACAGCATACGAGGCAGATGCAGATGCCGTGTACGATGAGACCTATGTCATTGATTTAAGTGGAATTAAGCCGACAGTGGCATTTCCACATCTTCCGGAGAATACCAAAACCGTCGATGAAGCCGGTGAGGTGAAGATTGACCAGGTTGTTATTGGCTCATGCACCAACGGCCGTATTGAAGATTTGCGTATTGCAGCAAAAATATTGAAAGAGAGAAAAGTGGCAGAGGGTGTCCGCACTATTGTGATTCCGGCTACCCAGCATATTTATATGCAGGCAATTGAAGAGGGACTGGTACAGACCTTTATCCATGCTGGCGCTATTGTCAGCACCCCTACATGCGGACCATGTCTGGGCGGATATATGGGAATTCTGGCAGCAGGCGAGCGTGCGGTCAGCACCACCAACCGGAATTTTGTAGGCCGTATGGGACATGTGGAATCAGAGGTATATCTGGCAAGTCCTGCAGTGGCAGCAGCAAGTGCAGTAACCGGTAAGATTTCCCAGCCGTCGGAGCTTGGGTTATAGAGCAGAATGGAGGTAATGTGAAAAACTTGTTTTTCACACGCGGGGTTTGTGGCTGCGCACACAAACCCGTTATGCGCAAAAGGCGTGCGCAGAATGGAGGTAGAGTAATATGAAAGCATGTGGAACAGTACATAAATATGGT
>CAZSGT010000204.1:0-4599 GCA_964606215.1 uncultured Lachnospiraceae bacterium | reverse complement strand
CCGGAGAAGGAGCAGGAAAGAGAATATATCCGCCAATATATCGAACAGGTCTATACTTTCTGGGAATTCGGCGTCTGGACTGTGGTGGAGAAAGAGAGCGGCGCAGTCATTGGCAGGGCGGGCTTTTCTTATAGAGAAGGCTTTGAGGAGCCGGAGCTGGGATTTATCATAGGGGTTCCCTGGCAACATAAGGGATATGCGGAGGAGGTCTGTCGCGCCATTCTGGACTATGGACGGGATGTACTTGGATTTGGGACGGTGCAGGCGTTTGTGCGTCCGGAAAATGTAGCTTCTGTAAATTTGTGCAGGAAGCTGGGATTTCATGACGTTGGTGTCACAAATATTGAGGGAAAAGAACATTACAGGTATATAAAATATTTATTGATCAAATAATCTTTCACTTTTCAGAACCGGGCAGTGTTTTCTTGGTTGGTTCCGAATAATTACAAAAATTTGTAAGATTTTCGGTTTATCGGTGTCTTATAAGCAGTGAGGAGGTGGAAGCATGGCAGATTTCGAGGAAATATACAATACATATTTCAATGATGTTTTCCTGTATATCCGCAGACTTTCCAATGACGGACACATAGCCGAAGAGATTACGAGCGAAACGTTTTTCAAGGCAATGCGCGACATTGAAAAATTCCGTGGGGAATGCCACGTTCGTGTTTGGCTCTGCCAGATTGCCAAAAACTGCTACTACTCCTACCTGAAGAAAATTAAAAAAACCGATAGTCTCCCGGATGTGGAACTTTCCGATGTGCCTGATCCGGGAGAACTGTTTGAGGAAAGGCTTATCCGAAATGAGGAGGCAAAACAGATACGGAAAATACTTCACAATATACAGGAACCTTACAGGGAGGTTTTTATGTGGAGGGTATTTGCGGAATTGAGTTTTAAGGAAATCGGGCAGATATTTCATAAATCGGAAAATTGGGCCTGCGTCACCTATCACCGTGCGCGGGGGATGATAAAGGAGAGATTGGAGGCACAGGAACATGAGAAATGAATGCAACATTATCCGGGATATTCTTCCTCTTTACGTTGAAAATATTGTCAGTGAAGATACTGCCTCCCTTGTGGAAGAGCATCTGGAGGGCTGTGCAAAGTGCCGGGAAGAACTGAAAGCGGCGAAAGCAGCGGGGGAGATAGAAAAAACCTGTAACAGTGCAGCCGGATTACAGGAAAAAGAGGCGGAACCACTGAAGGCATTGAAAAGAAAAATGCGGCGGAAAAGAATCCACGCGGTTCTGCTGTCTTTCCTTGCGGCGGTGGTGTTGGTAGGCGGGATTTTATTTGTGTTCCTGTGCGTGGGGTTTGCATCCGATTCGGAAGACATAAGGCTGGCTCCGGAATTTCGATATGACTGGGATGCCTGTCTGAACCAGTGCTTTGTCCTCCGTATGTATCAGATGCGGGATAAGTCGCTTTTCCCATTTACAAGGAATGTCTATCAAAGGGATGAAAATGGGGAACTTGTCTATGATGAGTACGGGCATAAGATTTTATGCGGATATGAGATCATGGTCAGGGAGAGCCCTCTGGAGAATGTGAATCCGAATAATTATACGCTGGCCTATGGCTATAGGGGCGACACTGTTCCGGATGAAGACTTTGATTTCACCATCACCATTATATTTAAGGATACCACAGTTGTATATTCCATGCGGGAAGAGGGATTGTTTGAACCGCAGGAGAACGTTGAGCCGCATTATTGGTTTGATTGAAGCACACTTAAACCTCATGGCGAAAAAGGAAAGCAGGCAGATATCGCGATAATAAGGAGGAAGATTATGCTGGATGTAAAAAAGTTATATAAAAGCAGGCTGGTTCAGGCAGCGCTTCTATTGCTGCTGGTTTCAGCAGTAATAGACCCTTTCACCAAGCGCCAGACATTCAGACAGTGGGGGAATCCGTTCATGTGGTGGATGTTTATGTGCAGGGGGATTGGAGGAACCATATTTCACACATTTTTCTGGATTCTTCCGGCACTGCTGACCGGAGCAGTGTTTGTGGATGAGAGGAATACGGCAATCTGTGGAATCCTGCTGGCAAAGCAGAGGAGGGTCAGGTACTTTCTCTCCAAAACACTGTCCGTTTTTGTCATGGTGTTTTTCAGTACGCTGGCGCTTTTCCTGTTGAATCTGGGGCTGGTATACCTGACCTGTCCTGTTAGTATGGAAATATCGGAATTCCTGATACCAAATGCGGGCAGTCTGGCGGCAGGGCTTTATGCCAGAAGTCCATTCGCAATGGCATTTTGTTATAACCTGATGGCGGCTTTTGCAATGGCGCTTTTATCGGTGCTGTATCAGCAGATACATATGACCCTGCGGTTGAAAAATAAGTATGTGGCATTGATTGCGCCTGCTCTGTTGATGTATGTTTTGAATTATGTTGTGCAGATCTGTTCCATGTATCAATATAGTCTTACGGTCCTTTTGCAGCCTGTGGCGGCCAGCGCAATGACGGCCATTCTGGACAGCAAAAGTTATATTTGGGTCTTTGGGACTCTGATTTTGGCGGATATTGTGCTCTTTTTCATTGCAGTGAGGAGGAATAGGGATATTTTATGATTTTATTTCATAAAAAGTTTCTGCGCGTAGCGCCGGTTTATGTTGTGTACATTGCTGTAATCATGTGGATCACATTTTCCGCCCGTATCCGGTCTGACAATTTATTTCTCACACAGGTATTCACTGACAAGACATATTGCTATCTATTGGCGCCTCCCTTTCTCTGGGGAATATTTTTCCTGGACGAGAGTATGAAAAGGTCAGTTATTATCCGCATAGGAAACCGCCGCCGGGCGCTGCTCCATCTGCTGACCGGGCAGTATTTGTTTGCCGCAGTATATCTGGCGGTGTGGTTTACGTTAACGGTTCTGTTTGCGGGATGGGGAGGAGAGGATGTCTCTGCTTTCGGTTTCCCGGGGAGGTATGGACATTATCTGTGCAGTCTGATACTGCTGGTGAACTGTTGCGGGTTGTTTAAGAGACTGGGAGGGATGGTATCTCCGGCGTTCTCTTTTGGGGCAGCTTACATATGGCTGCTTCTGGACGCATTGATGATACCATCTTTGACAAAACGGTTTCCATTTGGGCCGACGGTGTATCTGGGGTTTGCATGGGTCTTTTCCGCAAAGAGGTATTCTTATGTGATACTGGCAGGGTGGATCATTTTTACCTTTGTTCTGCTTCTGCGCAGAAATGAAAGATATGATATGTTTTAAGGTGAAAAGAAAAACAGTCTCGGAACGGAAGCGCAGTGTGCCAGGGGCACATGAGTGCAGAGACGGAACAAATTGCCGCAAGCGGCAATTGAATAGGAGGACATATGGAAATCATTTTGGATGCGGTCACAAAGACCATTAAACACAACCTTGTTCTTGATAACGTCAACTGTCGTTTTTCCGGAGGGCATATCTATGGCATCGTGGGACCAAATGGCAGCGGCAAGACCATGCTCCTGCGCACCGTTTCAGGACTTATCATGCCCACAGGCGGAACAGTCACCTTTGATGGAAAAAGACTGCACAAAGACATATCCTTTCCGCCATCTATGGGGATTATCATTGAGAAGCCGGAGTTTCTGGGTTACATGACCGGACTGGAAAACCTGAAGCTATTGGCGGAGGTCAAAAAGACCATTTCTGAAGAAACGATAAGGGACTATATGCGTCTCTTCCTGCTGGATCCGGATTCCAGACAGCCCATGCGCCAATATTCTTTGGGCATGAAGCAGAAAATTGGGATTATACAGGCGTTGATGGAAGCCCCTGATGTGTTGGTTTTGGACGAGTCCTTTAACGCCCTGGATGAGGAATCGGTTTTGCTGTTGCGGGAACTGCTGCTTGAACGCAGGGCAGAGGGGAAATTGATCCTTATAACATCCCATCACAAAGAGGATATTGAAGCTGTCTGCGACCATGTGATGATGATGCAGGACGGGAGATTAAAGGCGGTGTAAAATCTTATAGCACACAAAATTTGTTGTAAACAATCCTCACACATGGTATTATGAGGATGAAAAGAGGGAAACCATGGAAGCGGCCTACCCTCAAATAATGTAAACTGTTATAAGTTAACAGCTGTCACTATTGCAGTAGTGGCGGCTGTTTTCTGTCCCTGAAAATCTGATAAATTTCTTTCGTCTGGAGGGTTAGCCCCATTCATTATTACAATACATACTTCCGATTCTCTGCAAACTAAATCCCGTGCTTGGCTGACAAAAGAAAAAATTGCCATCAGTCATGAGATATGCCATGATTTGTCCATGGAGTAATCGTGATACAAGGTGTTGCCTCCCTCACTTGCATGAATCGCAAGATTCATTGCGAAGGGAGGTGGTTTTATGGATATCAGCATAGTGCCTACGAAGATTTACTCCCGGTTAATTCTTTCTGGAACGTTTCTCGTTGTGCTGTTTGCCTGTATAGATAGGATATTCCCATTTTTGCATCCATAATAGTATATGACAAGGCAGTGTGCAAAAATTTTTGACTGATTTGTATAAAAAAAGAACGAATGCAACATTCTGATAACAAATGTTGCATTCCTGCCTGTTATTATATTTATCGGATCGAGACAAAAATACTTT
>CAZSGT010000203.1:0-4616 GCA_964606215.1 uncultured Lachnospiraceae bacterium | reverse complement strand
GAATCGGACTCCAGCTCCGAGATATACAAGCCGCCCTTCACCCCAAGAGATTCCGCTTTTTCTCCATCAAGCTGTGACGCCTTCATTCCAGTATACAAACGCTCCTGACCCCGAATCAAAAAGGATAACACAGACTCTATGGAATGCGCGCCTATAAACGTGCACTCTTTTGTACCCGTCAAATCCTCAAAAGACTTGGTCAGCAGTCCGATTACCTTTCCCTGAAAATCGAAAACCACCCCATATCCTCCGTCCTGTGCCAGAATATCCGTGTTGTACAGCTCCACATTGCCATCCACCATCTCCCCGTGAATCCCCGCATTTTTTATCCTTCCGAAATCATTGGTATACATGATTCCATTGGGATTTCCCGCTGTCAAAACTGCCGTTCCCACATTTAAATCACTGCGGTAATCAAACTCCGTCACCTCAAGATTGCTGTAGGTGGTCTCCGGTATATTCCGGTTCCAGACGCTGACCACCCCCAGATTTAACAGGGAATCCTCACAGACAATATCTGCATCCGCCCACTCCCCATCGGGAAAACGGATTCGCAGCCGGTCTCCCGTATGTAATATGCCGGAATAAGTAAGAAAATAGGTCTTATTCGCATCCTTTCTCACACACAAACCATACATTTCATCTCTTGCCTTGGTGGTGCTCTGAAACCAGTCCGTACTCTCGGCAAGGCTCAAAACCGCCACAATAGAGCGGTTGCAGCTCTGCCCCAGGGCAGCAAGGGAACTGCTGGTATTTTCATACATCGCCAGCACATCATCATCCAGACTGGAGGGCAGATTCGCATAATCTGGCACCGCATAATCCGTTTTATTGATTTCATCGGAAGATGGCGCCATTACGCCGGTAATTTCCCCAACCAGTCCGCTTTTATCCTCCAGACGTTCTGAAAAAAAATTCATGGACACTACCAGCACGAACCCGCTGACCAGTCCAAAAACCACGGCCAGTAAAGCCGCAGTACCAATTCTTCTTAAAAGCTTTTTTGTGTCTGCCCGCTTTTTTGGGGCAATCTGTTCTTTAATAAAGGAGCGTCGTTCCTGCTCCATCCTCTTTTCCTCATCCCCCATACTTTCCTCCATTCTGCACAGACAAAACCTACAATCCTGCAGGGACTATACAATGAACACCAAAGTGCGGGAAACCCGGTTTCCACATCTTTTCAGACCTGCCTTCCCGCATCCAAATCCCTATAGGACAGTATAACACAGTGACACACAATTGTAAAAGCCCCGGATTTGTAGTAGAATGTCTATAATAGTATCACATATTCCCGGTATCCGGGAATAGAAAGGAAACTTATGAACGAAAAAGCATTACACACTTTAGAATATACAAAAATACTTTCCATGCTGACAGAACTCGCCAGTTCTCCCCTGGGAAAAAAATACTGCGAAGAACTGCGTCCTCTTTCGGCGCTTGCACCGATTAACCGCTTACAGGATGAAACTTCTGCAGCACTGACCCACATCTTAAGCCGGGGAGAAGTGTCCTTCTCCGGCATACGTGATTTACAGGCGGCACTTTTGCGTCTGGATAAAGGGGCGGCCTTAAGCATCCAAGAGCTCCTTGACGTCAGTTCCCTGCTGCGCACTGCGGCACGTGTGAAAAACTACAGCCGGGATTTGCCGGAGGATATCTTATCCCCTCTGTTTGAGCAGATTGCCCCTCTTTCTAACATTGCGAAAGAAATTGACCGGTGTATTCTGTCTCCCGAGGAGATTGCTGACGACGCCAGCTCTACCCTAAAACACATCCGACGTTCCATGAAAAACACCGGCGAAAAGATTCACACCCAGCTTGGCGCCATCGTAAACGCCAGCGCCTCCATGCTGCAGGAAAATATTATCACCATGCGGGACGGCAGGTATTGCCTCTCTGTCAAGGCCGAGTACCGCAGCAGCTTTTCAGGCATGCTCCATGACCAGTACTCCATCGCTTCTACCCTATTTATGGAGCCGGCTGCCATTGTCAAGCTGAAGAATGAACTGCGGGAATGGGAGATAAAAGAGCAGGATGAGATTACAAAAATCATTGCGGATTTAAGTAATCTGGCAGGAGAAGAATCGGCCGCCATCCGCACAGACATCCAGGCTATGTCCTCTCTGGATTTTATTTTTGCCAGGGCAAAGCTATCCAGACAGATGCGGGCATCCCGCCCCATCTTTAACACTGACGGATATATCAACATAAAAAAAGGGCGCCATCCTCTTATTGACCGGCATGCGGTGGTCCCCATCGACATCCATATCGGCGACGGTTATGACCTTCTCATTGTCACAGGTCCCAACACCGGCGGCAAAACAGTTTCCCTCAAAACCGTAGGATTGTTTACCCTGATGGGACAGGCAGGACTACACATCCCAGCCTTTGACCAGTCCGCGCTGTCGGTTTACGATGAAGTTTATGCGGACATCGGTGACGAGCAAAGCATTGAACAAAGCCTGAGCACCTTCTCTTCCCATATGGTAAATACCATTTCCATTATGGAAAAGGCAGACCACCACTCTCTGGTTCTCTTTGATGAGCTGGGTGCGGGAACGGACCCCACAGAAGGGGCTGCACTGGCAATTTCCATTCTTACAGACTTACATGGAAGAGGGGCCACGGTCATGGCAACCACCCACTACAGCGAATTAAAAGTATACGCCCTCTCTACAGACGGAGTAGAAAATGCTTCCTGTGAGTTTGACGTTTCCACCCTGCAGCCAACCTACCGTCTGCTGATTGGCGTTCCCGGCAAGAGCAATGCATTCGCCATCTCCAAAAAGCTGGGACTTCCCGACTACATTATCGAGGAAGCAAAGAAACATCTGGACAGCGAAGCAAAATCCTTCGAGGACGTTATCGCCGATTTGGAAGCCTCCCGTCTGGAGCTGGAGCAGGAAAAGGAACGGCTGAAACAGGAGCGCGGGGAAGCGGCAGCACTGAAAAAGAAATGGCTGGAAAAAAATGAAAAAATCGACAAGTCAAAAGATAAAATTTTAAAACGTGCCAACGAGGAAGCCCACGCCATCCTCTCGGATGCCAAGGACTTTGCCGACGCTTCCATACGAAAATACAACAAATGGAATGCCGGCGGCGGTAACAACAAAGAAATGGAAAAACAGCGTCAGGATTTGCGGGAAAAACTGGACAAAACAGAGTCTGGCCTCACAGTAGAACAAAAGAAGCGAAAGAAAAAGAAATTTCAGGCAAAAGATTTCCATATTGGAGATACCGTGCTGGTGCACAGCATGAATGCAGAAGCGGTGGTGACGTCCCTGCCAAATGCCAAGGGAGATTTGTTTATTCAGATGGGTATTTTTAAAACCCAGAGCAATATCAAGGATTTGGAAATTCTCCCACCAAAGAAGGAGACTTCCTCCAAACCCTCCGGTGCCTCCGGCAGTGGAAAGATTCAAATGTCAAAGGGCGCTGGTATCAAGACAGATGTAAACCTGATTGGCATGACTGTAGACGAGGCGATGCCCGTGCTGGATAAATATCTGGACGACGCCTACCTTGCCCACCTGGCACAGGTAACCGTCATCCACGGCAGGGGAACCGGCGCATTGAAAAACGCAGTCCATTCCCTGTTGAAACGCTCTTCTTACGTCAAATCCTACCGTCTGGGAGAATTTGGCGAGGGAGACGGCGGCGTAACCATTGTAGAATTTAAATAGAAAGGTCGTGAACTATGTCCAACAAACAGCGAATACTCATTGTGGATGACGATGAAAATATTGCAGAATTGATTTCCCTGTATCTTACAAAAGAATGCTTTGAGACGGAAATTGCCACAGACGGCGAACAGGCGTTAGATTCCTTCCACGCCCAGACGCCGGATCTTATCCTGCTGGACATCATGCTGCCCGGCATCGACGGCTACGAGGTATGCCGCAAAATCCGGGGAGAGTCCTATGTGCCCATTATTATGCTCTCCGCCAAAGGAGAGACCTTCGACAAGGTGCTGGGCCTGGAGCTGGGTGCAGACGATTACATTATCAAACCCTTTGATTCCAAGGAGATGGTAGCACGGGTCAAAGCCGTACTGCGCCGATTCCAGAATACCACCAATCTGGCAAAGGAGCCGCCCATGTCCCCAGATACCGAATACGTTTCCTATCCGGATTTGATGGTTAACTTTACCAACTACTCTGTGACCTGCGATGGAAAACGTCTGGATATGCCCCCAAAGGAACTGGAGTTATTTTATTATCTGGCATCCCACCCCAACCAGGTTTTTACCAGAGAACAATTATTAGACCGTATCTGGTCTTTCGACTATATGGGAGATACCCGTACCGTAGATGTGCACATCAAGCGTATCCGTGAAAAAACAGGAGTACACGATTCCTGGAGTATCGTCACGGTATGGGGTATCGGGTACAAATTTGAAACCCATACCAGATAACAGGCAATACAGCAATTACAGGAGGATTTACTTTGAAGCGCTCTCTAGTTATAAAACTTACTGTCTGCTATGCGGGCATCATTGTTCTGCTGTTAGTGTTTTCACAAACTGCAGGAGAAAAAATTGTCCGCAGAATCAAAACGGAACAGGCGGTTTCTCCCCTGAATAAAGAAGCCTCTATGATTATTAAAGAATATTTAAG
>CAZSGT010000202.1:0-4631 GCA_964606215.1 uncultured Lachnospiraceae bacterium | reverse complement strand
ATGGCTGTTAGATTATAAACTGCGTGTGGATGACCCGGTGGGTGCCGTTGCCGTACATATGATGAATGGTATCTGGGGTACCATAGCGGTGGGATTGTTTGCCACAAATACCACGCCAACCTATGCGCTGGCAGATGCAGAGGGTAACGAGATGCTGGGTCTGTTTTATGGCGGTGGAGCAAAACTTCTCGGCATACAGTGTGTGGGTATGATTGCTACGGCTGCGTGGACTGCAATCACCATTACCATCACATTTGTTGTGATTAAAAAAATCATTGGTCTGCGTGTTACCCAGGAGGAGGAAGTTCTTGGCCTGGACGCTACGGAGCACGGACTGGAGTCTGCATATGCGGGATTCCTTACATATGGCGACCATATCAGTGGCGATGTTTTGCCAGTGGCAGAAGAAAATGCAGTGCCTGTAGATGATGCCGTTCCAGTACAGGTAAAAGACAGCGAGGCGCCGATTGCCTCCGATGTGAAATTGTCCAAGGTTTCTATTATCTGTAAACAGAACAAGTTTGAAAACCTGAAAGAGGCATTGAATGATGTAGGAGTGACAGGTATCACGGTAACCCAGGTATTGGGATGTGGCGCCCAGAAGGGACAGAGCAAGTTTTATCGTGGTGTTGAGTTAGATATGACACTGCTTCCTAAAGTGAAAGTGGAAGTTATTGTAAGCAAGATTCCTGTTGCCAGTGTGGTGAAGGCGGCAAAAAAAGCATTGTATACAGGAAACATTGGTGACGGAAAGATTTTTGTATATGACGTGGAAAACGTAATCAAGGTCCGTACCGGTGAAGAAGGCTTTGAGGCGCTTCAGGGTGAAAATTAAATAGGTATATTCTTTCCATGCAACGACGAGACACAACCCCCCCGAGAGGCACCGCCATGGAGAGTGTATATAAATTTGTTTTGTTCCGGCGGTGACGAGACATAACCCCCCGATTTTACTGGCGAGCCGGAAAGAATGCATGAGTGCAGGCAGGACTGTTTTTGGATAACGGTCTTGTCTGTATTTTCGTTTGCGCGAAGGTAAAGTGGGCTCATTTTGTGGCAGTCTTAAAAAAAACTTAAGAAAGTCCCAAAGAATTGATAAAGAAATTCTCCCGAATCCGTGGTATACTTTTATATATCAGAGGGGATAGTCTCGCCGGAGGCTGGCTGTCTGATGTGAAGAAAGCATTCGCTGGGACGAAGGAAAGGAGACCCGCAGTATGGGTGAAATCATGGATAAAATTCTTGTATGTGACGATGATAAGCAGATTGTGGAAGCGATAGAGATTTATTTGAAGCAGGAAGGTTTTGAAGTTTTGAAAGCTTACGATGGCAGACAGGCCATGGAGATTCTTGCTATGGAGACAGATATCCGTCTGATTGTCATGGACGTGATGATGCCAAAGTTAGACGGGGTGCATGCCACTATGAAAATCCGGGAAAATTGTGGAATTCCCATCATTATATTGTCGGCAAAGTCGGAGGATGCGGATAAGATTCTGGGATTGAATATCGGGGCGGATGATTACGTGACGAAACCCTTTAATCCCCTGGAACTGGTGGCGCGGGTGAAGTCACAAATCCGCAGATATACATCACTGGGCGGCCTGCAGTTAGACAGCGGGCAGTACGTTACCGGCGGACTGGTAGTGGATGACGTGAAGAAGCGGGTGACTGTGGACGGGGAGGAAGTCAGGCTGACTCCGATTGAATATAACATTCTGGTTTTGTTTATAAAGAATCTGGAGCAGGTATTTTCCAGCGTGCAGATTTATGAGGCAATCTGGGGGGAGCGTGCCATGGGATATGAAAACACAGTGGCAGTACATATCCGCCACATCCGGGAAAAAATAGAAATCAATCCCAAAGAACCGGAATATCTGAAAGTGGTATGGGGCGTAGGTTACAAGATGGAGCGTTTGTAGAATGGCCTACAGGCAGATGCATATCGAAAATGATGGAGGATGCGATGATTAAAAGACGAGAAAAGGGAATATGGTATGTTTTATGGCTGGTTATGATAACTGTTTTTTGTGGTTGCATTTTTGGGTTGTCCAAATATTCGGTGGTGGCTACGGACGTGTTGGATGGAAAAGAGTATACGGATACAAAGCTGTTTGATAAGGCCATGGAGTATGAAATACAGGGACTGGAAGAATATTTTAAACTGCAGGAGATGCTTGTAAATAATTGGGAAATTGATAAATATACTGGTTTTCTATCCGTATGTAAACATTATTATACAGATAGGTATCAGTGGACTTTGGAGGAACTTTGTGATGTGGATAATCCCGGAGAGGAATATAAAAATCAGCTAATAAAAGCGGAGAAGGAATTTTGGAAATCCGGATGCGATCCAGACAACATGCTTTATTTGCAACGTCATCTGGCTTATGATGGGGTTGTATTTTATGATTACGGCAGGCTGTATGAAGTGAAAGGAAGTCCGGCAGATGACAAATATGTGCAGCTTGTACACGAGGCACTGGTAAATAATCATGTTTCGGATGTGAAATTTACCGATATCGGGCAGGGATGTTACCGTTTGGATTTGCTGCCCATCGGGCAGAATGGGGAGGAAATGCGAAAGGATGTTTATGATATGCGTACGGCTCAGAGTATGGCAAAATATGTCGTACAGATGTATGCTTATTACAGGGACAATTATGCAAACGGCAAAAGTAATTTTTCATATAGGTTTACAGAGGGAGACCCGGAGACACAGCAACAGATTGAATTAAGTTATGGGACGGATAATGACAGTGCGGTTAATGTGATGTATTCTGTCGTCAGCTATGACGGTATTTACCATACAAATGCATACGGACTGGACGAGAATCTGGCAAGAGATCTTCTTTTACCTACAGTACTTAGCAGGTATGATGATTCGGGTGAAAATTATACCGGTTATATTATGCTGGACACTTCCTTTGAGAAGGAAGATGCATTTTATTATGGAAAGATGTTATATGACGAGGCATCAAGATGGGTGCTGCCGTTGTTAGTTGTGGCAGTTATATCGTTCTTATGCTGTGTGGTAATCGGGATTTTCATCGTACTGGGATGGCGCAGGTCATATCTTGGGCAAAAGCAGCAGGCAGGTGGGGAAAGAACAGAGCACCGTGGTTTTATTGGGAAATTTGAGTTACAGCTTTTCCTTTGCATAGCCAGTTTTGCCGGTGTTCCAGCCATGATATATTATTACTGGCATATAGATAACGCGGGTATTCTTACAAGTGAGAAACAAATCTTTTATCTTGTGGGAACCATTGGGATTGCCTTTTTGTTCTTAATTTTTTTTAATCGTTTTATTTATACTATAATGTTTGACTCAGTGAAAAAACACAGCATTATATTGAATTTCTGGGATAAAATGAAAAATATTGACCGCTGGTTCCAGGAGAGGTTTTATTCCCTTAGCTCCCAGCTGCGGTATACAATGTGCATTATCAGTATATGCATTTGGTTTGTTTCCATTGTTTTGCTGTGTGCCTGTGGATGGATTTACAAAAAACAGGAATTCATCATTTACGCAGCTGCATGGATGACGATAGGTGTCATTCTGATATTAAAAAATGTGCTTTCAGGATATCGGACGAATGAATTTTACAGGGAAGTTCTGGAAGGGGTGAAACGTATTTCCAATGGTGAACTGACCTATCAGATGACCGGAGAATACAGTTATAGTGAGCAGGAGATGGCAGACGCCATCAATCAGATTGCAAATGGACTCCAACGTGCGGTGGAGGAGCAGATAAAGAGTGAGAGGACAAAAACCAGACTGATTACAAACGTTTCTCATGATATAAAAACACCACTGACATCCGTGATAAATTATGTGGGTCTGTTAAAACAGGAAAATCTGGAGGGAGAACGTACCAGGGAATATCTGAATGTACTGGATATGAAATCCCAGCGTTTAAAGGTGTTGATTGAGGATTTGATTGAGGCGTCCAAGATTAGCAGTGGAGCCATAGAACTGCATAAGAACGCATGGAACCTGACAGAGTTCTTAGGACAGGTAAATGGGGAGTTTGCAGACCGTTTTATGGAGAAGGAGCTGGAGCTGGTAAGCACCATACCTGATGATCCGGTTATGGTTTGGGCAGATTCCCAGCGGATTTACAGGGTGATGGAAAATTTATATATAAACATATACAAATATGCACTGTCAAGAACCCGGATATATCTGGAGGTACGACAGGAAGAACAGCAGGCAGTCATTATTCTTCGCAATATTTCAGAGCAGAGGGTGGAGATAAATCCAGAAGAGCTTACCGAGCGTTTTGTCAGAGGGGAGGAATCCCGCAGCAGCGATGGCAGTGGATTGGGGCTGTCCATCGCGAAAAGCCTTCTGGAACTCCATGGTGGTTCGATTATCATTTCTACGGAGGCAGACTTGTTCCGGGTGACAGTGACACTGCCACTGGCGCAGGATGAATAACGATTGTTATTCCATATCTAATGTGATACAATGAAAAGGCAACGCAGATACGTTGCCTTTTTACTCTATAGGAAATTCGGAGATATTTCCTATAGAGTAAAAACGCTCCGCGGGGATGCGCACTCGCGCGAGTGGGAAAATGTCGCTTATGCGACCGCGCTCGGCGCGAGAGTTTCGCAAGCGAAACTCT
>CAZSGT010000201.1:0-4678 GCA_964606215.1 uncultured Lachnospiraceae bacterium | reverse complement strand
ATCAGTTCAAACATGGGCAAAAACTTTTTATATTCCTTGCAAAGTGCCTTATCTTTTCCTTTCACAATCGCATGTACTCCATTGTAAGACATGCGCCTGTCTACATTAATCACCGTTTTTTCAATCCGATAGGAAAGAACCTTTCCCCCCTTATTGATATCCATCATACAGCTTAACGCCAGGCGGTCTTCCCCCTGATTGAGGGAACAGATACCGTTTGACAGCTTATGCGGCAGCATGGGAATCACCCTGTCCACCAGATACACACTGGTTCCCCGCTTCACCGCTTCCACGTCAAGAGGGGATTTCTCCATGACATAATGGGACACATCCGCAATATGCACGCCCAGATGATACACGCCGTCTGATTTTGTCAGGGAAATCGCATCATCCAAATCCTTTGCATCCTCCCCGTCAATGGTAACCGTCTGTAAATCCCTGTAATCGGTTCTGCCCTCCCTGTCTTTCTCTATAACTTTGTCCGGCACATACTCTGCCTGATTCATGACTCCCTCGGGAAATTCCTCCGGCAGACCAAAGGAACGGACCACCGATAAAATATCTACCCCCGGATCGTTGACGTGTCCCAGAATTTCTACCACACGCCCCTCCGGATTGTGAGAGGTATCACCGTAGTCCAAGATTTCTACCACTACCTTATGTCCTGTCACCGCACCTTTACTGTTGGCTTTGTCGATGTAGATATCCTTGCCAAGCTTATGGTTGTCCGAAACAACAAAACCATAGTTCTTGTTTTTCGCATAGGTTCCCACTACGGTTTTTGTGCCACGCTCCAGCACCTGCAGCACTTCACCCTCCTGCTTTTTGCCGGCTGGTGCATCGTGGAGAAGAATCTGTACCTTGTCCCCATCCATGGCGCCCTTGGTGCGGTTGCCCGGAATAAAAATATCTTCCCTGCTCTCACCGTCCTCCGTCGGCTCCGGACGGACGAACCCAAAACCTTTTTGCGTTCCCATAAAGGTTCCTGTCAGTACATTGCTTGGAAGTATTTTAATCTTTCCCTTGATATCGATGGTAATTTTGCTCTCATCCATGAGAGCCTCCAACACTTTGCGCAAATCCTTCTTTTGCTTTGCGGGCACCTGCAGCACCTGCACCATTTCCTTGAATTTCATCGGCTTATATGCCTTGCTTGACATAAATTCAAACACCTTTTTTTTCTTTTCTTCCAACACTTCTTTTGTCATAGTAACCTCCATTTCACCTTCACCATTTGTACCAGAAAACAAAAAGGACATCAACCCCACGGCTGATGCCCCAATATCTTATCTTAATTGAAAACATTCAGATTGAGAACCACTGTGAGAACAATAAAAACGGCTCCTAAAATCTTTGTTGCTCTCTCCAGAGCACCTTCCATGGAACGTCCTTTATTTTTACCCCAATAGCTCTCTGCTGCTCCGCTGATAGCACCAGTCAGACCAGCCTGCTTGCCTTCCTGCATCAGTACCACTACCGTGATTGCAATACAAACCAATACATATAAAATTATCAATATACCCTTTGCGGTCTGCATTCTATACACCTCCTTCGTTCGTATCTAAATCGCACTTCGCCCATTTTACCACATCTATCACTACAATTCAAGAAAAATCCATTATTTTTTTATCAGAATGGATTTTCCGGTCATTTCTTCCGGCTGGGTCATGTCCATCATCTCAATCAAAGTTGGTGCAATATCTGCCAGGCAGCCGCCCTCACGCAAGGTATATGCCGGATCATAGTTTATCAGGATAAACGGAACCGGATTGATGGTGTGTGCCGTAAACGGAGCGCCGCTTTCATAATCCACCAGCTGCTCGGCATTGCCGTGGTCTGCACAGAGGAACATCTGTCCATCCACCTCAAGCAGTGCGTCTACTGCCTTGCCAACACAGGCATCTACGGCTTCTACCGCCTTTATTGCCGCATCCTGAATCCCCGTATGTCCTACCATGTCCGGATTGGCAAAATTCACAACAATCACATCGTATTCCTGGGAACGGATAGCCTCTACCAGACCGTCTGCCACCTCGTATGCGCTCATCTCCGGCTGTAAATCATAGGTTGCTACTTTCGGGGAATTTACAAGCTTGCGGTCCTCTCCCTCATTGGGAACCTCCACGCCGCCGTTAAAGAAGAAGGTAACGTGTGCGTATTTCTCTGTCTCTGCTGTCCGGAGCTGTTTCTTTCCGTTCTTTGCAAGAAACTCACCAAAGGTATTGTTAATTTCCACTTTGTGGAATGCAATGATTTTATTTGGAATCGTCACATCATACTCGCTGAAACATACATATGTCAGCGGAATCTTTCCTGCCTTGCGGGTAAAACCATCAAAATCATCTGCACAGAATGCACGGGTAATCTCCCTTGCACGGTCCGGTCGGAAATTATAGAAAATAACAGAGTCATTTTCCTTTATGGTGGCGATAGGCTGTCCATCCTTTAATACAACCGTCGGCAATACAAACTCGTCGGTCTCATCCTTTGCATAGGACTGTGCCACTGCCTCTACCGCACTGGAAGCAGTCACGCCGATTCCCTCTGTCATGGCAACATAAGCTTTCTCCACCCGGTCCCAGCGGTTGTCACGGTCCATAACATAATAACGTCCCATAACCGTAGCAATCTTACCTACACCAATCTCTTTCATCTTCTCTTCTGCTGCCGCCACAAAATCTTTACCAGAAGCTGGAGGTGTGTCACGTCCGTCCAAAAATGCATGTACATACACGTTCTCCAGACCATTGCGTTTTGCCATCTCCAGCACCCCATACATATGGGTGTTGTGGCTGTGCACGCCGCCGTCGGACAACAGACCATAGATATGCAGGTCAGAACCGTTCTTCTTACAATTTTCTATTGCCTGAAGCATTGCCTCATTCTCAAAAAACACGCCGTCTTCAATCTCTTTGGTAATACGTGTCAGCTCCTGGTATACAATACGTCCTGCACCCATATTCAAATGTCCAACCTCAGAATTTCCCATCTGTCCATCTGGAAGTCCCACTGCCATACCGCTGGCATTTCCCTCTACAAAAGGATATTCCTTCATCAGCTTATCCATAACCGGCGTATTTGCCTGTGCAACTGCATTTCCATCCGTCTTGTCATTCAGTCCATATCCGTCAAGAATCATCAATACTGTAGGTTTCTTACTCATCATATTCCTCATTTCTGCGCTGCCGTTCTCTTTACTTGTCCCATTTCTGCATAGACTTCATCCCGCAGCGCCGGGATATCCGCCCTCCATATATTCAGACTGCGGACGTTTCGCTGGGCAAAACGCTCCGCTGTGGGCATACAGATATATTGTAGCACTGTTTCCATCAATTCGCAATCATTTTTACTTTCAGGAGCGAACAATCTTTTTCACTTTGGAGTATGTTCCATACACCTTTTTGCCCTGGGCGTCATACTGATATGCCCGCACTTTGAAATAGTATTTCCCTTTTTTCCAGTTCTTATATATGAACACATATTTTTTCCCGCTGGAATCCATCTTTTTCTTCGCCGCTTTCTTTTTGCCCCAGCGAAGCTCGTAATATACTTTACCTTTTACACTCTTTTTCGTGGAAAACTTTAATACTACCTTTTTCTTTTTCTTCTGCAGGGTGATAACTGCCTTGGGCACGTTTATTTTTTCCGGCTTTTTAATTTCTTCCCCCGGCGTCCCTGGATTGCCTCCCGTACCAGGCTCTCCAGTGCCGGTCCCGGATGCACCGGGATTTGCCCGCCACAGCTCCAGCATTTTCGCAGTAGTCAGGCTTCCCACGATACCATCTGCCGCCAGTCCATAGGTTTTCTGAAACTCTGTTACCGCAGCGGCAGTACCTGGGCCATAAATGCCATCCACATCCAACCCGGCGCCCTGCAGGGCGTTGAGACAGCTTTGTACCCAGCAGACAGTATCTCCCACGCTTCCGTTGCTAAGCAGCCCCACCGGAAGGGGATACGGCCTGCCAGGATTGTCCGCCGCCTGGGCGCTGTTGCTGGTTTTGACCCCATCTGCCACCCTCACAATAGCAATGACCGGGCGGTTCATCCATTCCACCGTAGTCTCTCCCACATTGTATTTTTCATTGATGGCGTGAATAATCTTTCCATTGCCGCTGTAAATCCCATAATGTCCCTCAAAGCACACAATGTCCCCCGGCTGTGCCTTGGTGATATCTGTACCGATACCCTGTCCCTCCTTTTCCAGACAAGGGCGGTTGTTCCAAAGATTCACACCATATCTTTCATATATGCAGCATACGAAGCCCGAACAGTCCACCCCTGTCTGCAAACGGTTTCCTCCGTATACATATTTTACCTTTCCAATATATGTTCTGGCACAGTCCACGATGTCCTGTCCCACTGCCGCCCGGGCAGGTTTACTGCTCCCACACAGACACAGAACCAATGCCGCCATGCAGAATATGTACCCTTTCAATCTCTGTATGTTCTTTGCTGTCAATACCTTTCCTCCCGAATGTTGCTTTCGTAAATGTATCTAAATCCTATTGAATCTTTCGTTCCATAAATCAAACTTCCCTGTATGTGTTAAAGTATGGGAAAGTCTGAATTTTATAGCTTTTCATCAATTTGCATAAAACATCTTATTTACAAGTGATACTAAAAATATTTCATGACGGGACTGTTTGCAATGCGTTGGTGTTTAAGCTGCGTATTTTGC
>CAZSGT010000200.1:0-4679 GCA_964606215.1 uncultured Lachnospiraceae bacterium | reverse complement strand
TGTGTATTCGGTGGAAGATGGATACGTTGTCGCATTAAATATGGAAAATGGCAGGAGCTTTGCCGTCATTTCTTTTCAATCATAACAAATAGTTGTTGACAAATGATATTATACGCTGTATAGTATAAGCACAAACAATATTATACAGCGTATAATATTGCATCAGTTACTGTAGCAGAGCGCAGAGACAGCACGCCTGGCTACAAGAATTACTTCGCAATTCTTAAATAGCGTACCATTATGCTATATGTATGAAAAGAGGTGACAAAATGGTATTTAATGCAGGCTCTACACTGTTGGATGCCATTGTTCTGGCAGTTGTGGGGAATGAAACAGAAGGTACTTATGGATATAAAATCACCCAGGATGTGAGAAAAGGTATTGATGTTTCAGAATCTACATTGTATCCGGTTCTTCGCAGGCTGCAAAAAGATGACTGTCTGGATGTATATGATAGAGAGTGCGGCGGGCGAAACCGCAGATACTATAAAATAACGGAGCGTGGCAGGGCGCAGCTCGCGTTGTATCAAAGTGAATGGGAGATATATTCCCAGCGGGTGAGTGCTATTTTAATCAGACAGGAAATATCATAGATGGCGGGGCTTAAACGGATAGAATGGAGGAAATTATGACAAAATATGATTTTTTAGGAGATTTGAATAAATTACTGCAATCTCTGCCAGAGGAAGAGCGCAGGTCGGCAATGCAGTATTATGAAGATTATTTTGCAGATGCCGGTGAGGAAAATGAGCAGAATGTAATAGAGGAGCTGGGAACACCGGAAGATGTTGCAGCGTCAATCATGGGCGAGGCAGAAGGCGGGATGCCGGGAAAAAACGAAGTGGTAAATCCTGCTTCTGTGCAGGAATCAGAGGGAGGGCAATATGAGAATGCAGGACAGCAGGGTGCTGCAGGATGGCACGGCGATACCCAGGGCAGTACAGGACAGGGGGCAGCTTCTTCACGCCGCACCATTTCCCAGTGGATTTCAGATACATGGGAGAATTTGAAGGACAATCCACCGCTTCTTGTGCTGGTGTGTATTGCAGCAGTGGTAGGTATACCGGTGGTATTTTCTGTGGTAGGAGCTGTTTTATCTGCAATATTTAGTGTGCTCATGGCAATTTTTGGTATTATTCTGGGATTCTGGATTGGCGGTGTAGTCACTGCAGTCGTGGGTGTTGTACTGGTTGTAAGCGGCATTGTCAGACTGATTACTGCGCCGGCTATGGGTGTGCTGATGATGGGCGGCGGACTGATTTGTTTTGCAGTAGGTGCGGCATTATTTATGACTGCATCCTATCTTGCCACCAGAACATTGCCGTTCCTGTTCCGGGAAATTGGCGGTTTCTGTCAAAAACAGTTTGGCACTGCGAGAGCATAAAATCACCACGGAGAGGAGAACCATAGCATGAGTAAAGAGAAGAAAAAAAAGGGAATAAATTATGGTAAGACCTATCTGGTTTTAGGCATTGTCTTTTTAGCCGGCATCGTGCTTGCGCTGATTGGCAGATTGTGCGGTGCAAGAACCATTGAATTTGAGAGAAAGACGAGAGAGGTAACTGGGCAAAGCGTGGCGGAACTGACAGAGGATGAACTGAAGAACGTGAAAAATCTCACAATAGATGTTGGTTTGACAGAGATTAACATGGAGCGGGGAGATACCTTTGAGATAGTTCAGAAAGAAGTTGGGAGCGGGATTCATATTTGGAAGTACAGGCTTTTTGAAAGTTCTGAGTTACGGTATGAGATTGATGGGGATACTTTATATATCACAGATAATTCCTCCGATGGCGTCATCCGCTTTTTTGGAAACAGCACGATTTCCATTCCTTTTATTGGAAATTTGGGCAGTGCCAGCAAATATGAAATTACGCTGCCGGAGAATCTCAGTCTGGATGATGTGGTAATTGACACCGGCGCGTGCAGTATTTCTGTGGATGAGCTGCAGGCAGGTGACGTAGATATCGACATTGGAGCAGGAGAAATCCGTTTTGAAAAGCTGACCTGCGACGATCTCAGGGCAGACATTGGAGTGGGAGAGTTTCGGATTGATGAACTGTATGTGCGGAACAGTACGAGTATTGATTTGAATATGGGTGAAGTCCGCATAGAGGACGGTGAGTACCGGAACGTGGAAACCGAGGTGAATATGGGAGAACTTCGGATGGGTGGAAAACTGGAGGGAGAGAATTCCTTTGATTGTGATATGGGCGAGATTTATCTGAATCTGGCACACCCCAAGGATTATTACGCCATCACTGCCGAGAAGGCAATGGGCGAGATTCATATTGATGGCTCGAAAAGAGGGGACTATGACAGCGAGCCGCAGAATTATAGTGCAGTCATTTATGCAGACGTCAGCATGGGAGAAATCCACATGGAATTTCAATGAGAGTCTGCATGAGGGCATCCACTGCAGTCTTTGCAGGGGGATTCGGCAAGATTTCCAGTCATGTGCTCATACATGGAAGAGAGCATGCAGACAGCCTGTGAGGAAATGCCGGAGCCTTCCCCGGTAAAACCCAGATCTTCCTCGGTGGTGGCTTTGACATTTACCTGATTCACTTCAATATTTAATGCTTTCGCAATGTTTTCCCGCATCTGTGGGATGTGCGGAAGCATTTTTGGTTGTTGGGCAATAATGGTGGCGTCAATGTTTTCAACCATATACAGGTTTTCTTCCAGCAATGCGCCCACCTTTTCCAGCAGGGAAACACTGGAGATTCCCTTATATGCAGGGTCTGTGTCCGGAAAATGTTTTCCGATGTCTCCCAAGGCGGCGGCGCCAAGCAAGGCGTCCATGACAGCGTGCAAAAGCACGTCGGCGTCGCTGTGTCCTAAAAGTCCTTTTTCATAAGGTATAGTCACGCCGCCTAAAATCAATTCTCTGTTTTTTACCAGCTTATGAACATCATAACCCATTCCGATTCGCATAGAATCCCTCCATTTCATGACAATATATTCGTTACAATTAACTTCTGGCTTTTAAACCCGGGCAGTCCCCAAAAGCTTGATGTGGACATTCATTTTGGTTTCTTCATAAGATAGAAAAAGGACTGTCTTCATAAACAGTCCTAGTAGCGGGAAAGGGATTTGAACCCATGACACCACGGGTATGAACCGTGTGCTCTGGCCAACTGAGCTATCCCGCCAAATATAAAGAGACAAAGTCTCTAATGGGACCTATAGGGCTCGAACCTATGACCCTCTGCTTGTAAGGCAGATGCTCTCCCAGCTGAGCTAAGATCCCATATTGTCCCCATTGCGACAACGATAATATTATATTGGTTATTACAGAATTTGTCAACTACTTTTTTGGGATTGTTTTTTTTCATAAATCCTATATAATAATCTTATAATATGAAGCTATCGACACAAAAGAGTTTTGCGCCGTTTCATACAGTTTTGTTATGCCAAATAATCGGTGCGAAATAAAGACTACAATAAAAATACATGCTACATTTGTATGCAGAAACGAGGTTACTATGAGAGATAAATCCATAAGCATCAATACTCTGATTGTCATTTGCGGACTGATTTCCTGCCTGTTAGAAATGGGGATATATTATTTTACAGGCAATGGATGGGTGATGGTGGCAATTGCTGTCATACTGTCTTTGGGAATGTCCAAGTTGTTTCTGGATATGTCCCTGAGCCACGAAACCCTGTTTTATCTGGCATTGCTTAACACGCTGGTTCAGTTCGTATTTACTGCCGTGGTGTTTCTGCTGCCGGACAATTCATATATTCATTTTAATTCTCTTTTAGGGGTAAATACATTTGTGAACTGGCTGGTGCCGGTGGCGTATTCCACCATCTATCAAATGTTTGACAGAGGACCGAGGATGCATGATTTTCATGAAGCATTTACAAAAAGTTCTGTGTTGTGTATGGTTTTATATGGAATCATTCTTTTGGAGCGGCTGTTTATCCAGCCTATGGAAGCACCCTATGAAAGCCTTGCTTTTGGCGCAAACGATTTTGTGCCCATGATGGAGTGGGCCACCAGACTGGAAGAAGCTCTGCGGGTGAAGGTATCCACTGCACCGATTCTGAAATACGCATTGGCTTTGATTGTTATGGGGATGCCTGCCGGGTTTTATCTCCGGCTTTTACTGCGGGAGATTCACGTGGTGGCAAGAAGCATCCTGGTGCTTGTACTGCCGGTAATATTGTTTGGGTGCAGACAGCTTTTTGGCAGGGGAATTATA
Source organism: uncultured Lachnospiraceae bacterium (assembly GCA_964606215.1). Taxonomy (GTDB): domain Bacteria; phylum Bacillota; class Clostridia; order Lachnospirales; family Lachnospiraceae; genus CAZSGT01. Next base: position 465 of record CAZSGT010000200.1, on the reverse strand, counting down.
GATATTGATATGTGTTTTCTGTTTTTGGTGGGAAGTCTGCTTGGAATCCTTTTGTACCATATTATTGCGCTGCTTTTCGACGTAGTTGCCAATCGGAAATTTATGGATGCAAGGTCGAAAAACAGCAGCAGAGGTTTACAATTTTAAATTTTGTATTTCCGGTATTCATTTAAATCGTGCAGCAGTAGTTTGACGCCTGCAATCTGGCTGTCAAACATGCCGGACTTATAGAAGGTTACGAGAAGCATGCCAATAGGGATGCCCAGAATTAATCCCAGCACGCCTTTGATACGGTAGCCGATAAACATAAAAATCAAAGTGGGGAGAGGTTTCATACCGATGCCGTCCCCCACCATCTTGGGCTGTAGAAGCTGCTTTACTGCCTGGCAGACCACGTAGGTGGCAAGGAGAAAAATGGCGGTGGCATATTTGCCGGTTATGACCTTGAATGCAATCCATGGCCAG
>CAZSGT010000199.1:0-4700 GCA_964606215.1 uncultured Lachnospiraceae bacterium | reverse complement strand
TATTGGAGCGGATGGGCAGCAGGCTGCAGGTGGAAAGTGTGTATGGAAAAGGTTCTGTCTTTTCGTTCACACTGGAGCAAAAGATTATGAGCCATGAGCCGGTGGGGGATTTGGAGCAGAGGATCAAAAATCAGGCAGCGTCATATTCCTATCAGGTTATGTTTACTGCTCCTGAGGCGCGTCTTCTGGTGGTGGATGACAATGCGGTAAACAGAAGGGTATTTGCACAGCTGCTGAAAGCAACACAGATACAGATCGATGAGGCATCCGGTGGAGAGGAATGTCTGGAGATGGTCAGCGAGAAAGCCTATGATCTGATTTTCCTTGACCATATGATGCCGGATCTGGATGGCATTACCGTATTACATAAAATGAGGGAATGGAAAGACTATCCCTGCAAGTCCACGCCGGTGATTGCCCTGACGGCAAATGCGGTGACTGGTGCCAGAGAGATGTATTTAAACGAAGGGTTTCAGAATTTCCTTTCTAAACCGGTCAATCCGGAAAAAATGGAGAAGATGATCATGGAGCTTCTCCCGGAGGAAAAGGTCATTTACGGGCAGGTGGAAGCCAGTGTTTCCGGGGAAACAACAGATGAGAAGACAGAAGAAACAGTACTGCCGGAGCTGGAGGGGATTGACTGGAATTATGCAAAGCTTTATTGCAGAGATACTGCGATACTGAAGGATACAGTCAATCAGTTCTACCAGACGATGGAAACAGAAGCAGCGCAGTTGGAGCGTTTTCTGTCGCAGCTTGGGCAATCGGCGGAAACGGATTCCGAGGCACTTGGTCAATTCCGGATAAAAGTGCATTCCATGAAGAATTCCGCTGCCATGATTGGGGCGGTATCTCTTTCCGGAGTGGCAAAAATGTTGGAATTTGCGGCAAGAGATGGTAAAATAGATTTGATAGAAAATATTACTCCTGTATTCCTGCAGGAATGGGGGAATATGAAGGAGATATTAAAGCCTGCCGTGCAGCAGGAGAGCCCCGATGAAAAAGGGGAAGAGCCGGATTATGAGATGACAAAGGAGTTTCTGCGTTTGCTGAGGGATGCCATAGAGAAAATGGATGTGGATGTGGCAGATGAAATTATAGGGCAGTTAAAACGCTTTACATATCCGGAGAGTATCATGACAGAAGTGATGGAAAATCTCTGTCTGGCTGTTACCAATTTAGATGAGGAACAGGTAGCAATATGGACAGATAAATTTGAACAGGAATTGGAGGAGAATGCATGATGAAAAAGGTGTTGCTGGTGGGAGAACTGAATGAGATTGTAAGAAGTCTGAATGAATGCATGGAGGATGATTTCCAGGTTCAGCTTTGTTCGGAGGAGCTTTCAAATGTGCAGTCGATGGTAAAAATTATCAAACCGGATCTGATAGTTATCTGCCAGATAGGAGTGGAAGAAGTCGATAACGCTATGTTTGCATGGCTTCAGGAAAAATGTTCCGGAATTCCGGTTCTTGGTATCACCACAAGTGATGGGTGGAAGCAATGCAGAGACTTCTATAAGAGTGAGCAGTTTGACGTATTGTTCCGTCCGGTGGCTAAGAATGATTTGCTGAAAAAGTGTCATGAACTTCTTGAAGGTTACCGCTCCAATCAATCAGAATATAACCTGGTAAATCAGCGCCGGCAGAAAAAGAAAATCATGCTGGTGGATGACAGCGCCTTGCTGCTTCGCAACATGAAGAGCATGTTGGAGAAGCATTATGATATCTGTCTTGCCAAGTCCGGGGAGCAGGCATTGAAACTGATTCCGCAGGAAAACCCGGATTTGCTTCTGCTTGACTACGAGATGGAGGGGATGGATGGCAAAAGTACTTTTGAGGCTATGAAAGAGGATGAGGATATGAAGTGGATTCCGGTTGTATTTCTCACAAGCATTGCCGACCGGAAATCCATCTATGATGTACTGAAATCCAAACCGGATGGATACATATTGAAGCCGCCGGATGAGGAGAAGATACGGGAAACAATACAGGAAATACTCGGAAGAGATTAGCCTGACAGTGTCAGGTGATTGAATTTATAACAGTATAGGAGGTATTGTATGAGAAGAATCGTTGCAGGAAAAAAAGGAAGAAGAGGAGTTGCATGTATACTTGCCGTCTCCTTATGTCTGACAAGCGGTTTTACCGGTGTGGGCAGAGAACCTGCAGAACTGGCTGCTCTGGCAGCAGAGCAGACTTCCGAGGAAGAGGTCTGGGAGTATAATCAGACCACATCGGAAGAGGTGACAATTACAGGATATAAAGGTACGGATACGCAGCTCCATATTCCGGAAACAATACAGGACAGCCAGGGAAACAGCCTTGCCGTTACAGAGATTGCAGACAATGCCTTTAAGGACTGCACAAATCTCACAGGTGTTGAAATTCCTAAAAGCGTGACGAAGATTGGAACTGGTATACTTAGTGGATGCAGTAACATATGTGAGATTACAGTATCGGGGGAGAACCAGTATTATGACAGCAGAGAGGCATGTGACGCCATTATCGAGAAAGATACCAATAAGCTTGTGGCAGGCTGTCAGACCAGCCGGATTCCAGATGATGTAGAGATTATAGGAAAGGATGCTTTCAGAGGCTGTACGATGCTGGCAGATGTTACATTTCCGGCGGGGCTGACAGAGATTCAGGAGCATGGGTTCTATGAGTGCAGCGGGATAACCAGCATTGAGATTCCGGCAGGCGTGACAAAGATAGGTGAAAATGCGTTTTTCAGATGTAATCTGGATTATATAAAGGTTGATGAGAAGAATGAAACGTACAACAGCGGTGATAACTGCAATGCAATCTTCATTACCGCAGCTTCAGATTTGCTTCTGGGTTGTAATAATACTACTATTCCTGAAGGAACTGAGATGATATATTCTTATGCGTTCGACGGCTGCACAGGACTTGAGAGCATCCGCATTCCGTCAACAGTAGTGTGGATTTCGCAGTGTGCCTTTCGGGGTTGCTCCAATCTGCAGCAGATTGATTTTGCACAGGAGAGCAATGTTAAAACTATTCAAGAGTATGCTTTTAGTGGCTGCGAAAAACTAAAGAGCCTCTCACTTCCATCGAAGGTTACAGAGATCAGGTGGCATATGTTTGACGGCTGCAGCAGCCTGGAACGGATTGAAGTGCCGGAAGGTGTGACAGTATTTAGAAATAATGCGTTTGAAGGCTGCACCAGTCTGGAAGAGCTTAATTTTCCAGAGAGTCTGACAAGCATCGAAAGATATGCGTTTCGTGATTGTGCGAGTCTGCCTGCTGTTAAAATTCCATCCGGCATGACGGAACTGGGGGACGGGATATTTATGGGATGCGCAAGCCTGACCGAGATTGAAATCCCATCCGGCATAACAAAAATTGGCACCATGGCCTTTAGAGGCTGCACCAGTCTTACCGAGATTGAGATTCCGGAAGGTGTGACGGAGATGGGTGAATCGGTGTTTGCGGAATGTGACAGTCTGACAAGGGTTGACCTTCCGGATGGGATGACCAAGATTCCGGGCTATACCTTTGAGTCCTGTAGCAAATTAGCAGAGGTTGGCTTTCCCAGTACTCTGACAGAGATTGGGAGCGGCGCTTTTTGGGAGTGTGGTCTGGCGAAGCTGGAAATTCCGGAAGGAGTAACGAAGCTGGAAAACAGCACGTTCTATCGAGCGTATAATCTTAAGGAAATCAAACTTCCGGATACATTAGAGACCATCGGGGATGGAGTGTTTGTAAGTGCAGGCTTGGAAAGCCTTAGGATACCCAAAAATGTATCCAGGATTGGCTCCAGGCTGTTTGACGGACAGGACTATTCGCCCGATGATTGGTTTACGGGTATTCGCCAAATTACGGTGGATGAGGAAAATGAGACCTATGACAGCCGGGATGGCTGCAATGCCATTATTGAGACGAAGACGGATACCTTGCTTTATGGCAGCAATACAACGACAAAAATTCCGGAGGGAGTAAAGACGATTGCCAAGTATGCATTTTCCGGCTGCAAGGATTTGGAAAGCATAGAGATTTCGTCCACTGTCAGCATGATTGCCGGGCATGTCTTTATGAGATGCAACAGCCTCAGCAAAATTACGGTATCTGCGGACAATCCGAAATATGAAAGCAGAGAAGGCTGTAACGCTGTCTTTCAGGGAAATAAGCTGGTGGTCGGCTGCAAAGCCACCAAAATACCATCGGATGTGAGAAGTCTGGAACTAGCAGCATTTTCGGGCTGTACTGCCCTGACGGAGATTGAACTCCCGTCTGGTCTGGGGAGCATTCCGGATATGGCATTTATGGCATGCACCGGTTTAAAGAGTATCAAAATCCCTTACGGGGTAACTAGCATCCAAACGTATGCGTTTTATCGCTGCACAGGTCTGGAAAGTGTATATATTCCCAGTACAGTGACAAACTTTGGTGCGTTTTCCAGCAGAATGGACAATGTTTTTCTTGGGTGCAATGAACTGACCATATATACAACGGAGGGAGCGAAAGCGGTAGAGTTTGCGGAGGAGTTTAAAATTCCGTATTCCTTTGAGGCCATGCCGGAGGAGACAAAGACTCCGGAGATAACACCGACACCAGGACCAGAGGATACGCCGACGCCGGGACCGGAGAGTACACCGACGCCAGGACCGAAGGGTACACCGACACCGAAGCCGCAGGGTACATCCACACCGAAGCCGCAGGGTACATCCACACCGA
>CAZSGT010000198.1:0-4710 GCA_964606215.1 uncultured Lachnospiraceae bacterium | reverse complement strand
CTGCGTGAGGCAAAGGCAGGAAGAACTGTGAATCTGCCTGTAGGAGAGCTTAGTGTTTGAAAGCTGCCGCAGATGATAGAGAGGAGAAAAGAGCACAAAATTGCTTTTTCGCTCGGCGAGTTTGTGTCTGCACTGCGACACAAACCTCGCAGTATGCATAAAGAACAGTGCAGAAAAGAGGTAAAATATGAGACCGGTTCGAGTGTTAATAGTAGAAGACTCGATGCTGTTTCGTCAGCTTTTAGTGCAGAATCTGGGGACTGACCCTATGATTGATATTGTAGCAGTCGCAAATGACCCATTTGATGCCAGGGATGCCATTATTGAGACGAAACCGGATGTTATGACGTTAGATGTTGAACTTCCAAGGATGAATGGTATTGAGTTTTTGCGAAAACTGATGCCCCAGTACCCCTTGCCGGTGGTGGTAATCAGTGCACTGAATGACAAGGTGTTTGATGCGATGAACGCAGGTGCTGTGGAGTTTGTGGCAAAACCGCAGGTGACAGACCGTTCACAGTTAGAATATTTTGTAAAAAAAGAGTTAGTTAGCAAGATTAAGATAGCAGCGAAGGCAAATGTTGGAAGGGCTATCCATCCGGATATGTCCCAGACACCGGTTGCCGGGCGGGTTCCTGTTGCCGGAGGGGAGAAACTCCATGCCAAAGACCGTGTACTTGCCATCGGGGCTTCTACTGGAGGAACCGAGGCTATAGCAGAAGTTATTAAAAGCTTCCGGCCGGATATTCCGGGGACGGTCATTGTGCAGCATATGCCTCCGGGATTTACAGAGATGTATGCGAAACGTCTCAATAACCAGTGCCAGGTAACGGTAAAGGAGGCGAAGACCGGTGACAAACTGATGCAGGGACATGTGCTGATTGCACCGGGTGGCGACAGCCATATGCATCTTGTGAAGGTGAATGGTGAGTACCAGGTAGTCATCAAGAAAGGACCGAAGGTCAATGGACATTGTCCATCCGTGGATGTGTTGTTTAACTCGGTGGCAGAGATTGCCGGCAATAAGGCGGTGGGCGTTATACTTACCGGCATGGGCGGCGACGGCGCCAAGGGACTTCTTGCCATGCGGCGTGCCGGTGCAAGAACCGTTGGACAGGATGAATCTACCTGTGTGGTTTACGGTATGCCCAAGGTTGCTTATGATTTGGGGGCAGTGCAGTTTCAGGAAAAATTACAAAATATTGCTGGCAGAGTATACCAGCTTATGAAATAAGGAGGGGCTTCTATGAAGATCTTATTGGCAGAAGATGATTTTGTAACAAGAAAGTTTATGTCCGCGTTTTTATCCAAGTATGGAGAATGTGATGTTACAGTGGACGGTATGGAGGCAGTAGATGCATTCATGATGGCATTGGAGGATGATGAGCCGTATGATTTGGTTTGTCTGGATGTTATGATGCCGGTGATGGATGGCTATCAGGCACTGATGGGAATCCGAAATCTGGAAAAAGAAAGAAATATTCCGGAAGAGAAAGCAGCCAAGGTTGTAATGACAACGGCGCTGAATGACGAAAAAAATGTTAAGATGGCATTTGATTTGGGATGTACTATTTATTCCGGAAAACCCATTGACAAAGACCGGTTTGAGCAGGGACTCAAGAAACTGGGATTTAAAATATAGCACATATGAGGATTATGGACATGACGCAGAATATGTTGTGACCATTTTCTATAAAACATTGTAGCAGAAAGGAGTTGCTAAATGGCAGAGGATTTTAACACAGACGGGATGCTGGAAATCTATTTATTTGAGAATCAGCAATTACTAGAGCAGCTTCAGGATACTGTGTTGGAACAAAAAGATGCAGATTGTTTTGATGAGGACAGCATTAACGAGATATTTAGGACTATGCATACCATCAAGGGTTCTTCCGGTATCATGATGTTTGATGAGATTACCAAAATAGCTCACAAACTGGAAGATGTGTTCTTTTATTTAAGAGAGTCCCATCCGGAGAATGTTCCACACCTGAAGCTGGTGGACCACGTACTCACCGTTGCGGACTTTATCTCTGTAGAGATGGAAAAAATTGCCAACGGGGAATCGGCAGATGGTGATGCCACAAAGATTATTGCTGAGTTAGATAAATTCTTAGCGTCTATTAAAGATGATGGAGAAGAAGTCATTGAGGACAATGTTCATCAGGAGCCAAAGCAATTTTACATTGCGCCTATGGCATCGGAGGGAAGTAAGTTTTATAAGATTTACTTAACGTATTCCCAGGGAATTGAGCTGGCGAATATCCATGCCTTTAAGGTGGTGCATTCCTTAAGGGAAATTGCAGAGGATATTCTGTATTATCCGGATGATATTGTCACAAATGCAGACTCTGCAGAGGAAATCATGGAAGATGGTTTCAAAATTTTACTGCAGACCCAGAGTACGGAGGAAGAGCTGCACGGGATTATCCAGGAAGGATATGAATTAGAAAAAGTTGAGATTTATCCCTGCACTGCGCAGGAATTCCAGATGGGATTTGACAGTGTAGGTTCCGAGATTCTGATTGAGCCGGAGAAGCCAGAGAGTCCGGAAGGGGAGGAAGACGAGGCACAGCCACAGGAAGAGAAAGTGGTGGAGAAAGCTCCGGACAAACCCATTGCACCTGGTGATTTTGTCATCCAGTCCAAAGAGCCTGGTAAGGCAAAGAAACTCGCCAAGGATAAACCGAAAAAGGGAGAGAAAGCTGCATTTATCAATGTGGACATCCGCAAGATGGATCAGCTGATGGATTTGATTGGCGAGCTGGTTATATCCGAGTCGGTTGTATTGCAGAATCCGGATTTGAAAGTGCCTGGCTTGAAGCTTGACAATTTCAATAAGGCGGCAAATCAGATGTGTAAAATTGCTTCGGATTTGCAGAATGTAATTATGAGCATGCGAATGGTACCGCTTACAAATACATTCCAGAAGATGAACCGAATTGTATTTGACGTATCAAGGAAGTTGGGTAAGGAAATTGAATTTGAAATGATCGGGGAGCATACCGAGGTGGATAAGAATATTGTGGAGCATATTTCCGACCCACTGATGCATCTGGTACGAAATGCAGTTGACCATGGTATTGAGTCCAAGGAAGAGCGGGAAGAAGCAGGTAAGAAGGAAAAGGGACGTGTTACCCTGTCCGCAAAGACTGAGTCCGGCAAAGTCTGGATTCTTGTACAGGATAACGGTTCTGGTCTTGACCGAAAGAAGATTTTGGAAAAGGCAAGAAAACAAGGACTTTTGGATCCCTATAAACCGGATACTTCCTATTCAGATAAAGAAGTGTACCAGTTCATTACCCTTCCAGGATTTTCTACCAATGAACAGGTAACGGAGTATTCCGGACGAGGCGTAGGTATGGATGTAGTTCTCTCCAATCTGCAATCCGTTGGTGGTTCGCTGGAGATTGAGAGTGAACCCGGAGAGGGAAGTACCATGATACTCAAGATTCCTCTTACGTTGGCGATTATCGACGGTATCGTGATGGAAGTAGGAAAGACCACCTTCGTCATTGAAACTGGTGCCGTAAGAGAATTTGTCGGAGTTGACAACACCATGGTACATAGAGAGCCTGATGGTGAAGAGTCCGTCATGATTCGTGGTGAGGCCTATCCGGTTCTGCGGCTGGGTGACTGGTATCATATTCCGGATTGTAAGGAAGAAATCTCCGAGGGTATGATGGTCATGATTGAAGTGGATGGCGAGATTATCTGTATTTTTGTAGATAGTTTGGTTGGCAAGCAGGAGATTGTAGTGAAGCCGATTCCGGACTATATAAAGAAAGTAAAGGGGCTTTCCGGATGTACCCAGCTTGGAGATGGAAGTATCGCACTGATTTTAGACCCTGCCGGTTTGCTGGAATAAAAGGAAAGGACGAAAAGTATGGACGAACAGATGGTTACACAAAAAGACAAGTACGTGACCTTTATGTCCGGTGACGAGTATTTCGGACTGAAGATTGAGTACGTGAATGAAATTATCGGTCTGCAGGAGATTACTACGATTCCGGAAAGCGAGGATTATATCGAGGGTTTGATAAATCTCCGAGGAAAGATTATTCCGGTAATAGATGTGAGATTGCGTTTTAATCAGGAACCGTTTGAGTACAATGACAGAACCTGTATTATCGTGATTAACGTGCAGTCTACGGTAGTTGGACTGATTGTAGAACAGATAGCGGAGGTTGTGGAAATCTCCGAGGATAACCTTTTGCCAGCACCGTCTATTAAACATGAAGAGTCCAGTCGTGACAGATATGTGTATGCGATTGGAAAAGTGGACGGTAAGGTGAAGCTTTTGCTGGACCCAGAGAGGCTGTTAAACGATGAAGATATGTCTGCAGTGGAAAAAGCGGGTGAGGAAGCGGAAACTGAGCAGGCAGAATAAATGCATATAAATATTTAAGGAGGATACGTTTTATGAAAGACATGAAAATTAAAACAAAGATGATTGGAGCTTTTGCTGTTCTGATTTTGCTTACGATTCTTAATGTGGTTGTAGGAATGAGTTCCGTGCAAAGAGTTACCAATTCTGTAAGTGAAATGCAGAAGGAAGAGGAAGCAAAGGTACAGGAAACCATGAAAGAAATTGGTGCGGATGAGGCAAAAGCACAGATAATTATCGAGGCAATTGAAGAAGCACAGAAAGATGATTTACAGCAGATTGAGCGGTCATCTTCATTGTCTAATCTTTTTAGTTTTGGATTG
>CAZSGT010000197.1:0-4720 GCA_964606215.1 uncultured Lachnospiraceae bacterium | reverse complement strand
GGGCATATACATAAAATATATCCGGCATGGAACGAATGGTATTGGCAACATGCCGCAATACATCGTCACCTACAAAACGGCCAAAATTCTCATTAATCGCCCGGAATTTACCGATATCCATGGAGATAATAGCTATCTTTTTCTCATCATCCCGATTGTGCATATCCAGCAGCCGCCCTGCTTCTTCCTCAAAGTAGTTGCCATTCCAGATACCCGTAAGATTATCTATATATGCCAGCGCAAACATACGGTCCGAATTGACAGAACTCACGTGCTTCGCATACACCAGCCATGCCAATACGCAGACAAATATTAAAATCATCCCAAGCATAATCGGCAATGAATGCTGCTGTATCCATTGCAAAAATCCACTTGGTTCCCCCGCCAACAAAAAAGTTATTTTCATATAGTCCTCCATATTCCTTCACAAATCCTTCTCATAATCCCCTATCGAATAATTATACACTAAAAACTGGAAAAAAACAACCTCCCGGCAAAATGATAATCTCTGCCGCAACATCTGTTTTTTCCACCGGAATTTTGTGTGGAAACTGAAAATCATATCCAACGGCGGCAAGGCAATGTATACAGTCACGGTGGGCAGCCGCATATCTGTCATAAAACCCTCCGCCGTATCCCAGCCGGTTTCCCTCCCTGTCAAAAGCCAGTCCCGGCATCAGCAAAAATACTTTTTTATATTCGGCCCGCCTTGTTCCTTCCGGCTCTGGTATCCCCTGATAGCCGGGTTTTAATTCTTCCATGGAAGAAATCTGGTAAAAATCCATCTCTGTCCCCTGCACCTTCGGCACTGCCACCGCCTTATTTTCACTCCATGCCAGCTCCATCAGCGGCAACGTCCCAATCTCTGTCTGATAGGATACAAAAGTATACAATGCATCACACTCTTTCCAGACAGGCAGTTTTTTTATATTCTCCCGGACTGCAATTCCAGCATGCACCTGTTCCTCCGGCGTCACCTGTCCACGCAGCCGTTTCATTTCCAAACGAAGTTCCTGTTTTGTCCTCATAGCAGTTCCTTTTTCCTTCTCACGCAAATCCAAATACCATCTATTTCATCTGTTTTGCGAAATACTAATTTTTCTTTTTACGCATTTCACTGGCTTTTACCACCGTGCCGTCGGGATTCATAATGGAAATATTCTCTATCTGGGAATTTAGATTTTTCTTTACAGAAGCAATATATTCTTTCCGAAGCGCCTTCTGTTCCGCTTTCTCTTCTTCTGTCAGTCCCTCGCCTTTGCTCTTATGATACAAAGTATTGATTCGTTGAATTTTTTTCTCGTCCATGTCTTTTCTCCATTCCAAAATTTTATTATCTGTTGATTATTTTTGCGGTTTTCTCATTTCCCTATCTGCTGTCTTCTATGATTTGTTCTGCCACTTTCAGACCGTCCATGGCAGCCGACATGATTCCCCCCGCATACCCGGCCCCCTCCCCACAAGGATAAATCCCCTTCACACCAGACTGTAAACGGGTATCCCGAAGGATTCGCACCGGGGAAGACGTCCGCATCTCCACACCGGCAAACAACGCTCTCTCTCCGGCAAATCCCGGAATCTTTTTGTCAAAAGCGTCCATTCCCTCTATGAGGCTGTCGCAGACAAACTCCGGAAGGCAGGTCCGAAGATTTGCAGGTTTACACGTCCCCTTAAATCCATCCAGACTTTCACCCAGATTCTCACCCACTCTGTTTTTCAGAAAATCCCCATAAAGCTGTACTGGAATTTTCCCAGCCCCTGCTTTATATGCTGCCTCCTCCCACTTTCTCTGAAAAGCGGCCCCCGCCAAGGGAGTATCGCTGCCAAAGTCTGCTTTTCCCACAGAAACCACAATGGCACTGTTGGCATATCCGCTGTCCCTGGCTGCATTACTCATGCCGTTTACCACGGTTCCTCCCTGCTCAGAAGATGCATTCACAATATATCCACCGGGACACATGCAAAAAGAGTACACGCCTCTTCCTGATTTTGTCTGATGCGTAACTTTATAGGCGGCGGCAGGCAATGCCTCTGCAAGGGAACCATACTGACAGGCTCCAATCAACTCCTGGGGATGTCTGACCCGCACGCCCACGGCAAAGGATTTTGCCTCCATATCCAATCCATTTTGCAATAAAATCTCAAAGGTATCCCTGGCACTGTGACCGATGGCGAGAACCAGCCTGCTGCAGGGAATCCTCTCTGTTTTCTCTGTATCCTCCCTGCCGGAACACAGGGATATTCCGACGATACTCCCATGTTCCACATGAATCTGCTCCATCTGGCTTTCAAAATAGACAGTGCCGCCCAGCCGCACAATCTCCTGTCGGATATTTTTTACGATGGCTGTCAGTTTATCTGTGCCGATATGTGGTCTGGCGTCATACAAAATCTGCCCCTGTGCTCCAAATTCCACAAAGGTCTCCAGAACTTCCCGGTTTCTTCCTGTGGCGTCTTTTACCAGCGTATGTAACTTTCCATCAGAAAACGTTCCCGCTCCCCCTTCGCCAAACTGGACGTTGGTCTGCCCCGACAACACTCCGGTATCCCAGAATTTCTGTACAATTTCCACCCGCTTGTCCACATCTGCCCCTCTCTCTATGAGAACCGGACAAAGTCCGGCACGGGCAAGTTTTAAACCGCAAAACAGTCCTGCTGGTCCCATGCCAACAATCACCGGAGGCGCCGCCTGTTCTCCGGAAGCGGACACGGTATTTCTATCTGACACAGAAGCATATTTTTTTGCTGTCTCTTTATCACTTCCAGTTAAAGTGGGCTGCTCTGCACCTTTATCCCCTTTAGACGCCACAGCTTTTACTGTGCCCTTATATTTTTGCAACAGCCGTTTTTCCATTCCCCCGGACAGTGACAGACGCACATGGTAAATAAAACGCATATCATTTTTATGCCTGGCGTCTACGGAACGCCTTAAAATTTCCATATGCTTTATACTGCCTGCAATCCTGTATTTCTTTTCCAATGCCTTTCTTATCAGGGAAGTCTCTGCCTGTCCAATGATTCCCAGCTTTACATTCCCCGCAGTCTCCTGTTCTACCACCAGAGACACCGGTACTTTTACCTGATTTATCTCAATCATACTCTTCCTCTTTTCCGGGCACGCTCTTTGCCCATAACAAGTTTGTGTCTGTAGACACAAACTTGTCCAAAATGGCATCTGCCGCCAGTTTCGCAGAGGTCCAGGCCCACTGCAGATTATATCCTCCACAGGTTCCGTCCACGTCCAACAGTTCCCCTGCCATATATAATCCTGGAACAAGTTTGGATTCCATATCTTCCGCAATCTGGCTGGTATCCACCCCTCCTGCGCTGACCTGGGAATGGGCAAAATCCTGCACCGACGAAATGGGAACCGTAAAATTCTTTATCTGTTCCACTAATGCCTTTATCTCCATATCGCCCAGCTTTCCACCATGCATCCGGGGCGCTATCCCTGCACGCACAAGCATAATATGCGCCAGTTTTTTGTGGAACATGCCCACCATCTGGTCTTCCATGGTCTGTTCCGGACGGCACTGCAAACGTTGCTGCAAAAGCTCCTCCAACGCCTTCGCACTGTATTCCAGCATAAAGTCCAGAGACAGATACACCCGCCTGCCATCTTTTAATGCCCTGGCCGCATATCGGCTCATCTGGAATACTGGTATCCCGGAAATTCCGTAATCTACCATCTGAAACTCCCCGGTTTCCATGGTACACACCTTTCCTTCCGGTTTGTCCAGCCGGAGTTTGCCACAGCCTGTGGCACGGACTCCCGTCCAGCCTTTCATAAAAGTATCATCTATGTACATTGCCGCCAATGCCGGCACCGGTTCAATAATCCGGTGTCCCAGCTGTTTTGCCAGCGGGTAGCCCGAACCATCCGAACCATGTACCGGGGCCGACATGCCCCCGGTGGCAAGAATTACAAATCTTGATTTATACACGCCCTCTTCACAATACACCTTGAAACACTGTGGTTCACGGAGGATTTTGCCCACGTGGCTTCCTGTGATAATCTCTGCGCCATACCGTTCGCAGCTCATTAAAAGCACCGATAAAACCGCCGATGCCTGTTCACTCATAGGATAAATATACCCGTTCCGGCTTTTGGGAAGAACCCCCTGTTCCTGAAACCATGCCATGGCGTCCTTCGCACCAAATCTGGATATGGCATTCCATGCAAACTCCGGATTGTCCCCCCGGTAATACTCCGGTTTCTGTGCAAGATTGGTATAATTGCACCTGCCGTTGCCAGTTGCCAGTATTTTCTTTCCAGCTCTGTCCTTATGTTCCAATACCGTTACCGACAGTCCTGCCCGGGAAAGACATGCAGCCGCAAACAACCCGGCTGCTCCTCCTCCCACAATCACAACATCCTTCAAAATCTCCTCTTTTCCGGCTAACTGGAAAAATTTTCCAAAAGCCCAAACAACTCTTTTTCATCCTTTATCAAAATTCCGTATTTCAGCTGGTTCTGTTCTTCCACATAAAGGGAATCCACCGAAATTCCTGTATACTGATATACCGTCTTTTTATCACTGTAGTACACAACCACTTCGTTATTCTCCGACTTGACATAATACCGGAATTCCACCGCATCGGTATCAAAGGTTTTTTTCAGAATCAGCTTTTCACTGGAAAAAGAAATCATCTCATAGGCACAAAGCCCCTCCAGATATTCCTCCAGTGAAAGATTTTCCATATAGTCGTCCAGATACGC
>CAZSGT010000196.1:0-4722 GCA_964606215.1 uncultured Lachnospiraceae bacterium | reverse complement strand
CTTTTCCGATCGGTTTCTATATGATATTTTACCATATTCCGCAGGTATTGTCAAGGGAATTTCCTGCAAGCGCCAAAAAAGCGCGGCCGAAGCCGCGCTTGGGGAAATGATTGCGATTTTAAGGAGTTGATTTTGTCGGTGCCGCGGGATCTACCGGATCCTTTTCCGCCCCCGTTGTTGTCTGCGCGTTCTCCGTCTCCACCTTCAACGGGATCTTCACAAAATTGTCTGCCAGATTGCGGATGAACTCATACGGCGGGCATCGGTACTCCTCCGGCTGAGTACTGGTTGTTTTCATCATGTAAACACTGATTTCTCCAACCCCCGGAGCCAGATCAAAGTACAATCTCATGCTGTCCGGAGTGTGATTATACAAAAAGCCATTCTCCACCTGTACATAGTCTGCATCATCCTTATAGGACTCCAATGTTTTGTAAAGGTTATAGCGGTAGTAAATCTCAAACTCCACCGGCACAGGCTTACCGGTCTCCGGATCGTCAAAATCAATTGTTGCATAATAGATACACCACATGGTGCTTGTACTCTCTTCGTTCTTGAAAGGGAAATTATAAGTGATACCATTCAGTCTCCAGGAATCCGGGATCTTTGTAGGCATCCAAATATACTCCGTGGCGGCGAGCTTTTCTTTTGCCCTTTCATCCACTTCACTCGGAAACGCACTGGGAACAGCATACACAGCCTGTAGCACCGGGAGCACCTTATCAAGATCCCCAAAAAGCACTGAATCCATGCGCCATGTTACATCATCTGCAAAAATTCCATGCTGTGATGGACCGGAAAAATAACATGCAATCTCCTCGCCAGTCTTCTTTGGAACCTCCTCGGAAGACAGCCTACAAGAAATCAATGCGCATACCACTAACAGGATAGGGAGCGCGGAGAGCCATTTAGGAAGTTGTTTTTTCATGATATCTGATTTCTCCTGATTAAATCCCAGATTTCTTGAGCATGCTCCAAGCAAAGATGTGTTGTTTCGGCTTCACCATTCATTGCACAATTTGCGGTACAATGGTTTATCCCAAAATTGTGCAGCAGCTCATGAATAATCACTTGTTTAATACGGTCTATGGTGTTTCTGTATGTTTTGATTATTGTATCCTTCCCACCCATTTTTGCCATGCCATCAAATTTAATATCGTGCATCCCATTCACTTCTCTGCACAATGTATATCCAACAACGCGGCAAACATACACGTCTTCATCACACAATTCATTCAACAATCTTGACGCGCTTTTATGATGCTTTTCCGAACATTCATATATACTAAAGTTGCCGCATATACTTGTACACGGGGAGTCTAAACCAACGCGGCACTCTTCAGGTAATGTCAGTAGATC
Source organism: uncultured Lachnospiraceae bacterium (assembly GCA_964606215.1). Lineage (GTDB taxonomy): Bacteria > Bacillota > Clostridia > Lachnospirales > Lachnospiraceae > CAZSGT01. Next base: position 3,363 of record CAZSGT010000196.1, on the reverse strand, counting down.
AGACAGTTCAGCGGAATCGTCCTCGATTTCAAAATAAATACCGAATTCGGTTTGGAAAAAATATACAACATCAATAAAAGTACTTAACAAAAAATCCGGATTATTTCCAAAATCAGATAATGCTGTTTCGTCATAATAGATTCTCAAAGGCAAGGTCACAAGCGCATATTCGTTGGTTTTCAGCAAATGCCACTCAACAGCAGAAGATGTGCTTTTTCCCAGCAATTTTACATTTTTTCCATACAATCCCTGTGAAGTTATATAACCGGATGCATTTGATTTCGGACTCAATGTATATACGCCTTCATTTACATCGGTTATCTTCCATAGCTGAGTCGTTCGACCTCCATATGTTTGCTGCGTGACATCTCCCCCTAAATTATCAGGCGCGGTCAAAGCCAAATTACTTGCAACAGAGACTATTTTGTAGTACCCACCACTTACATGCGTGATCCTCCAACGCTGATCATAAGCCGAGCTAAACACATCCAATTTCATAGCCGCTGATTCTGTGGATGGCTCAACATCCTCGTCAATTTGCATAAACCTATCGTTGATGCGATTCTGAAAATAATAAACCCCATCCGGAAGCAGTTGCGAGATCTTCACATCGGTATATAAAGTTTCAGAAGACCCCGAAAAGGAATAGCTGATTCTGACGGTTCCAGGCAGAAGCGGATTCAATCTCCCGTCCACGCCATTTATCGTTGCATAATCAGTGGCACCTCCGCTGGTATTAGTAACGGAATAATAAACCGGACCATTGCAACCAATTCGAGAACTATACATGATAGCTTTATATTGATACGGTTGCCCGCAAATCATATCAGTTTTTGCAGATGTAATTTTCATCCCTTCAATTACACCACCAGTATATTTTTCAAAAAGCCAATCCGATCTGCTTGTTAAAGTACTTGTTGTTATCAAAGATTCTCCTGCTGTACTATTCGCCGGCACACTCAAATAACTTGATGACGAAACTAACCCATTTTTGAGAGTATAGCAACTGCCGTGCTTGGAAATCGCCCATGTTTGTTCACGTCCGATCATGTCGAAATCTTCCGACAAAAACATGTCTTCTATACTAACACTTCCGTTTGATAAAGTATAATTGGAATACACACCAAGACCGGAATTAGTCATAGAACGAACACTATAATAATTGAGATTCCCATAAACCCCCAAATGCGTTATTTTAAACAATTGGTTTGCATTGCCCGTTTTTCCAAACTGAATTACGCGAGTACCTGCATCTACATCCCTGTTATAGACATCCATATAAAGTCCATTATAATAACTTTTTAACATATAGAGACCGTCTTCGATTGGCGGTTCTTCATAAAACACGGAGAAATATGGACGATATGTGGAAGTTGTCCCATATCCGTTTACAATAACAGATGTATTTGATCCTGTAATATATTTCAATGCGATTCCATAATTGTTTTGCCCTTCACACCAATCAATCACTTTGGATGTCACATTGAAACTTCTCCATGCCGGAGATGACTCATACGCACCAACATTCCCTGCAAACAGATTGGTAGATAAATATGTGGTAGAAACACCATGGTTTGAATAAGAACTGGTGTTCTGCCATGTTACACCATAAGGTGACCAGCCTTTCAGAATTTCATATGCTCCAACAGCTATTTCTCCTCCTGTCACCGTATTGTGATAGAAATAAGATACATTTAAGGATGCCGATTTGATTGTGGCATTTTTAGGAACCCACGAGTTAATACTACTGGCTCTCAAAAAACAATATTTCCTGAGCTGATCCACAGTTGCTGATAGCCGCCATAGTTTTTGGTTGGATTGGCACTGCTAATATAAGTTGCGTCAAAAGTCGGTAGTTGAATAGTTGGATCGATTTTTACAGGAAATGCTCTGGAGGAATCGTCAAACCACGCTGAATCAGCAACAACTGTTAGCAGATATTGTCCCTTTTCAATTTCTTCCAACATGTATTTAACATCTGTACCCATAACCCCATTTGCATCAATCATATATGGGGACGGAATATAGTAAGGAACTTCGCCCGACTCAACATCCTTCAGGCAAATCGCTCCCCCTTCCATCATTTCTGCACACAAACCATCTAAATTAAGTGCAAATGAATATATGTATTCATTTTGCGGCATGTCAACGATGATATATTCTTTAATTTCATTGGAATCCAAAATATATTCCAAATTTACTCCTGATGCAATTCCTTGATACTGCACAGTTGTTTTATTATCAACCTGCGTGAATGGCTCACGGAGATCTTCACTGTTGACATGGGCATCGATCGCCTTCATTTGAGCATCTCGAGTTAAATGATTGTTAATAATTGCCTTTGAGGCTTTGGCATTATCTCTCTGCTCCGAAATAAGTCCCATTGAAATGGAATATCCATTCTCCCGAAAAGTCCAGAGCGAATTATCAGTCACAGAATCCGAAAACGAAACTCTACCATCTGATGTACTGTATGTGTTCAGTTTATCAGAATTGAATATCAATCTGTTATCAATATCCTGCCAAACGCCATTCTCATCCATGCGATGAACCGGATTGCTGTAAATAATAGCATTATATTGACCATCGCCCAAGTAAAAATGCTTGACATTTTCCGAACGCAAACTGACATCTTCTTGGTTGATCTTTCTGTTTTTGGCAGTATTTTGATCATCTTTTTGAACAAGAGCATCTCCAGATACTTTGTCAATTGAAGTCGTTTCAGTCGGAACACGAGATTCAATTGGATCTGGTTCAATAGAGGAAACCGGAATTACACAAAAAAGCATTGCAAGTACCAAAACGATCGCGGTGTTTTTCAGAGTCATTCTTTTCATAACAGCCTCCATTATTTTTATTTTTCCCTTTTGACCCTGCCGCAGGGAATTACAGCTTTCATTTATTTATGCGAGTCACAAACCCTCCTTCAACAATATTTTACCATATATTTCCTAAAATGCAATATATTTCATCATAATTTACGATTTGTTAACAAACTTAAAGTATTCGTATCGCTAACATCTTTAAAAAATAACCGTCTGCTCCTTTTTCTCCTCATTCACCCGCACGCTGTCACGCTTTTTGCGGATGCTGAAATCAATTTCGGTTGCGATCTGCCGCCGGGCTTCCTGCACTTTTTCCTCATCCATCTGCAATTCAAAGGCGGAACAGAAGGAATAATAGAGATCCACACACTTGCTTAAATACTCCAGCCACTTGCGTTCCTTATTTTTGATGCGTGTATGTCCGGATACCGGGAACGGAACCGGCGCATCCTCATAGACTCCGGAAAGATATTCCTTTGCGTATCTCAACAGCTGCCCGCTCAGGTCTCCGGAAACATCCCACGGGAGGATCGCCAGA
>CAZSGT010000195.1:0-4725 GCA_964606215.1 uncultured Lachnospiraceae bacterium | reverse complement strand
AACGCATCGCTCATGAACTGTACGAGATGGAGGTTCCCTTCATTCCCGGTATCATGACGGAGTATGCCCACAGCCGTACCGGAATCGACATCAACCCCGGCGCCACCATCGGTGAATACTTCTTTATCGACCATGGTACCGGCGTCGTAATCGGTGAGACAACGATTATCGGCAATAACGTAAAAATATACCAGGGCGTTACCCTGGGTGCTCTTTCTACCCGGAGCGGCCAGCTTTTAAGCGGAGTAAAACGCCATCCTACGATTGAAGATAATGTAACAATTTATTCCAGCGCATCCATTCTTGGTGGCGAAACGGTCATCGGTGCAGATTCCATTATCGGCGGTAATGCCTTCATTGTGGAGTCTGTCCCACCATCCACCAGAGTCAGTGTCAAAAATCCAGAACTAACCTTCACCAACAAAAAAGAAAGTTCTGCAAAACCTGACGAATACATCTGGGACTGGGTCATATAAAATTTATATTTAACAACCTGGTGTTCGTATTTTTAATTTTGTTGTGCTATAACAAACATTGCCACGCTTCCGCGAGCCAGCTTATTGTAATAGAAAAAATTAAGTCCTCATAAACCGCGGTTTATGAGGACTTAATTTTAAATTTAATATATGGCGAAAATTATTTATTGCATCAAGGAATAGAATGAACGTTACTATCCAAGCTTTTTGGAGCACGCAATGGCAATGGAACCCGGTCCAATATGACAGGATACACTGAGAGACAACGCATCTACATGCACTACCTTCTCTCCAAACTCTTTCCGAATCCCCGCTAACAGCTCCTCCACCCCTTCCGGGTTCTGGGTGTGAGCTCCCGCTAAATGGATATTGTCCAAACCCCCGAACCGCTCATCAATATCCTTTTTCATAGCGGCAATCATCTTTGCAATGGCTTGTTTGCGAGAACGGGCTATGGTGAAGGCGTCCAGCTTCTCACCCTGTATCTGCAGTACCGGCTTTAACCGCAGTGCACTACCGATTGCCGCCACTGCCGGGGTCAGACGGCCTCCTTTTTTCAGATATTCCAACGTATCCACCATAATATAGATACTGGCCTCCAGGGCCTCTTTCTCTAAAATCTCCTTTATCTCCACAGCGTTTTTTCCTGCCCTGGCAAGCTCCACGGCATCCAGGGTCGCCTGCCTCTGCGTAACGGAAATCCGCTGGTTATTCACCACCTGTACTTTTCCGTCAAAATCCTCCGCCAGCATCAGCGCTGTCTGTGTAGAACTGCTAAGACCACTGGACATGGGAATATATACAACCGAATCTGCTTCCTCCAATGCCTCTTTCCACAATTGAATCACATCTCCTGCAGAGGGCTGGGAGGTATGAATTTCACATCCAGAAGCCTGTTTCTCAAAAAACTCTTCTACCGTCAAATCCACATCTTCAAAATAAACTTCCTCATCAATCATAAACGGCATGGGTAAAATTCTGATTCCCAGTTTTTCTCCTTCCTCTCTGGAAATGCCGCTGTTGCTGTCGGTAAGTACTGCAATACGATTTGGTCCAAACATAGTTTTATTCCTCTCCATTCTCCTGCTCATCCACAGGTTTTTCATCCATCGTCTGCTGCAAAGCTGCAGAAGCACGTTGTCTATGGTTATATAATGCCTTATATATCAGCCACATACCATATAAAATCAGAGGAATTAAAAATGTCCCTCCAAAACACATAGAAAACCATTGACGCATTCCCTCACTCTTTCCAAAGGCAAGGATAAACGCTGCCACGTACAAAAGCACTAATAGAATTGCCCCAATCAGCGCCAAAATCCGCTTACATTTCTGCAGTTTATTTTCTTTCATCGTACTCTCCATTCCGAAGCGTTTTTCCGGTTATCTCCAGAAAGTGCGCATCTATCTGTTTCTCATACCCGTTGCCGGAAGTGACGTAAAACCGCTTATCCTTATATTTATCCGGCAAATACTGCTGCTCCACATAATGATTGTCATACTCATGGGCATATTTATATCCTAAACCGTGCCCCAGCTTTGCCGCCCCGCCATAATGGGCGTCCCTTAGATATGATGGAACCGGGGCGCTCTCCCCTGTCTCCACCAGTTTCATTGCCGCATCGATGGCACAAATGCTGGAATTGCTCTTTGGTGCACAAGCCACATATGCCGCCGCCTGTGCCAGCACAATTCTTGCCTCCGGCATTCCCAGACGCTCTACCGCCTGTGCCGCACTGGCAGCAACCACCAGTGCCTGGGGGTCCGCATTGGAAACATCCTCCGACGCACAAATCATAATGCGCCTGGCTATAAATTTAATATCTTCCCCGGCATACAGCATCTTTGCCAGATAGTAGATAGCAGCATCCGGGTCAGAGCCACGCATGCTTTTAATAAATGCGGAAATCGTATCATAATGGTTATCTCCCGTTTTATCGTACCGCACCTGCCGTTTTTGTATGCATTGCTTCGCCACATCCATGGTAATATGAATCTTGCCATCGCCGCTTCTTTCCGTTGTTAGAATTCCCAATTCTACTGCATTTAATGCAGTTCTGGCGTCCCCGTTTGAAACCTCTGCGAGGAATTGCAGGGCTTCTTCCTCAATCTCACCATCAAAAGCCCCCATTCCTTTATCCTTATCTGTTACCGCACGTTTTAACAGAGTTTTGATATTCTCCACGGACAGCGGTTTCAGTTCAAAGATAATCGAACGGGAAATCAAAGCTCCATTCACCTCAAAGTATGGATTCTCTGTGGTCGCACCAATAAGAATTACCGTCCCATCCTCCACAAAAGGCAGAAGATAGTCCTGCTGGCTCTTATTGAAACGGTGAATCTCATCCACAAACAAAATCGTCTTTTTTCCATACATCCCCCGTTGTTCCTTTGCCTTCCGGATAACCTCCTCCATATCCTTCTTGCCGGCACTGGTGGCATTAATCTGGGTAAATTCTGCACTTGTGGTTCCTGCAATGACTTTCGCCAGGGTAGTCTTTCCTGTACCAGGCGGCCCGTAAAATATGATGGAACTAAGTTTATCTGCCTGTATTGCCCGGTACAACAAGGTATCTTTCCCAACAATATGTTCCTGCCCCACCACGTCATCCAGGGAAGCCGGACGGAGCCTTGCCGCCAAAGGTGATTCTTTCTCCTTTGTCTTTGCCTCCATCATGTCAAACATATTCATCGTCATTTCACTCAAAGAGAATCACCTCGTCTTTCGCCACGGCAAATACCGTCTCTGTTTTTTCAAGAAACTGTACTTTCCCGGCGGTTGCCTCCGTCATGTTTTTTTCCATGGCAGACGCCTCCTTCTCCGGAACTACCACGTGGATTTTCACATCTGCCTCATAGAGGGTGTCCTGTACCCATGCATCCATACCGCCCAGCACATGCTGCAATTTTCCAATCCCCGTATAATCCGTCTGAATCACATAGCGAAACCCGGGTCTGCGCACAATCACTGTGCCGTTTTCTATAGCGGTCTGTGCCGCTTTGGTGTACGCTCGGACAAGTCCCCCCGTCCCCAAAAGAACTCCGCCAAAATATCTGGTGACAATGAGAAGGGCATCATGCACGCCCTCTCCCAAAAGCACTTCCAGAATGGGCCTGCCTGCTGTCCCCGAAGGCTCTCCGTCATCGGTACATCTGGACACTTCGTTATTAGGGCCCAGAACATAGGCATAACAATTATGTCTGGCATCCCAATGGGCTTTTTTGTGCTTTTCAATATATTCTGCCGCCTCTGTCTCTGAGGAAATGGGCACCATGGTTCCAATAAATCTGGACTTTTTTTCTATATATTCTCCGCTGCCGCTTTCATAGGCAGTCTTGTATTCCCGCATTTCCGTACCCATGCCGCGCGCCTCCTTGGTTCCACTTTCTTACACATCCTATTTATTTTACCGTAAATCTTCCCTTTTGAAAAGAGATTTGATATAATTAAGGTTAGTTTATTTGGGCTATACTATGATTATCCACTGTCAACAGAATGGAGACATGAGTGAAAAATAAATTTTTCACTCAACGAGTTTGTGGCAAGCCATAAAATGACTTGCCACAAACATCGGTTATGCGTAAAATACAACGCAGAAATGAGGAAATATATGAAATATGATGAAAAATCAATTATTGATAAACAAAAGCAGATTCGCTCATCCGTTGGCAAGCTGAAAAGCAAATGCAAGCTGGGATTCATACGGCTGTTATTTTTCCTTGGAATCCTGCTTGTTTGCACTGGCGTGTGTGCGGCAACCGGTGTATTAAAGGGATTGGTTGATACCGCTCCTGGCATTGATACCATCGACGTTTCCCCAAAAGGTTATGCCACTACCGTCTACGATGCCGGTGGACACGAAACCCACAAGCTGGTCGGTTCTGACGCCAACCGTATCTATGTGAATCTGGACAAAATCCCCCTCCATGTGCAAAATGCCTTTATTGCCATTGAAGACGCCCGGTTCTGGGAGCATAACGGCATTGATATGCGGGGTATTTTTCGTGCGGCAATCACAAGCATTTCTGATGAGAAGGGAATGACACAGGGCGCCAGCACCATCACACAGCAGCTTCTGAAAAACCAGGTCTTTGACGGCGGCAATGAGACTACATTTATGGACAAGTTTAAGCGCAAAGTCCAGGAACAATACCTTGCTATCCAGCTGGAAAACAAATTGTCAAAAGAAGAAATTCTCGAATATTACCTGAATACCATCAACCTGGGTCAGAACACCTTAGGTGTCCA
>CAZSGT010000194.1:0-4728 GCA_964606215.1 uncultured Lachnospiraceae bacterium | reverse complement strand
GACCTTGCCGCCGCACCCTTGCCAATCACCACATCAATAACATAATCTTCCATTGCCGGATACAACACTTCCTCCACCTGACGGTTCAATCGGTGAATCTCATCTACAAATAATAAATCCCCGTCCTGGAGGTTATTTAAAATCGCCGCCATCTCCCCCGGCTTTTCAATTGCCGGACCGGCTGTAATCTTAATATTTACCCCCATCTCCGCAGCAATAATTCCGGCAAGGGTGGTCTTTCCAAGTCCCGGCGGTCCGTATAACAGCACGTGGTCTAACGGCTCTCCCCGCCCCTTTGCCGCCTCGATATACACTTTTAAGTTGGACTTCACCTTTTCCTGCCCGATATATCCGCCAAAGCTCTGAGGACGCAAGGTATTTTCAATCTTTTCATCCCCCTGGAGAAATTCGGTGGAAATGGTTCTTCTTGTACTCATGCTGTGAGCCTCCTTTGCCATCGACACCTTACATCACTATAAATGCTTCAAACTCTGCTTCAATACTTCCTCTACCGTCATATCCGGCGTGATGTCCACTGCAGAAACTGCACGGAATGCCTCTGACTGGGAATACCCCAATGCCATCAGCGCTTCCCTTGCCTCGGCTCCGGCAGGACTGCTTCCCGCCGTATCTATCTGTATACTTTCCTGTTCTCCGGCGTCTAACAGATTTTCTGCCGCTTCCATCCAGTCAATCTTATCTTTCAAATCCAGAATCACCCTGCTGGCCGTCTTCGCCCCGATTCCCGGAGCCTTGGAAATGGTCTTTGCATCCCCCGCCATAATGGCAATATAAATCTCATTAGAGGTCAGCGCCGACATCATCCCCAGCGCCCCCTTGGGTCCCACTCCGTTCACTGTAATCAAAAGCTTAAACAGCCGCACATCTTCCATGGATAAAAACCCAAATAATAAAAATGCATCTTCCCGGACATGGGTATATGTATACACGGTCACTTCCTCCCCGGAAACAGGAAGCCTGTCAATGCTTGTCCCGGGCATCATCACATTATACCCCATCCCGTGATTTTCCACCACGATACCGTCTTCGCCTTTATATTTCAATACTCCTTTTATATATGCTATCACAAAAAGCCTCCCGTCTGATAACAAAAATGTGCAAATTGACAAAGTGTCTACACAATGCACCCTTCCCGCACTTTAATCCTGTATACTAAACACAGGAATGGCACCGGCACATACCGGCACCATTCTCATTACAAAGCTGACTTGAAAAACGTAACAGCGTTTATTTATATCTTCCAATATTGTAAACGGATTTCAGCTGGACATTCTCTGCATTTCCTCCAAGAATCTTTACGGCAACCTCTCCCGGATTCATATCGAAGTAATTGTCCGATAACAACAATTCTCCATCCGGTTTGTAAATCATCACATTCTTGGCAAACTTCTCAGCACGGACAATAAGGTTATCACCTTCTATACGGCAGGAAAGCTTCGGGTCCTCAAAACAGAAATGCTTTGGAAGGGCAAACAGTGATGTGCCGCTGGATTCTACCTTGCCACCAATCTCAAGCTCGTAGCTAAAATACGTATGTCTCTCATCACAATCTGAGAAATCCAGTTTTTCAAACCATACACTCTTGAGCGGTGGAATCTTTACTTTTACCTCTGCCTGCTTGAGCACGGAGCCATCTGTCTTGCGCAATGCCCACCGCACAATGCCTTCTACCTCTTCCATGCGCTCGTTGGATATGTTTAATTTGGCAGACTTCTCAATGTCGTCCTTAATCATATTGACACTTGGACGCTCCGTCATCTCGCCAACCTCCTCACAGGAAATCAGCGTTGGCGTAAACATGCGCTTCTGTGCATAATGCAAAGCTTTCCATCTGCCATAATAATCAATACTGGACCAGGACGCTGCCGGCCAGATATCATTTAACTGCCACACAATGGCGCCCATACATCTACCCCTGTGGCGACGGAAATGTTCCACACCGTACCGGATGGAATCTGCCTGCAAAAGCTGGGACGTATACAGTACGTCTTCAAAACTGTCCGGATACAGGTATGTATTCGCCATATATCTTACAATCTTGGAATTTGCATCTGCATTGCGCTGATGCATCTCCATAACTCTCGTATAGATATTGCGGTCCTCTTCCTCTGTAAATTCCTTAACAGACTCAATACCTGGAAATGACTGGAAACCAAACTCTGACAAATACCGGAAGAAATATTTACGGTATTCCGCATAGGGCAGCTGTCCATGCCATACCTCCCAGTAATGCGCATCTCCCCGGTTTTCATCGTTGGGTTCATCGAAAGAACCACCGGAAGACGGTGAAGACTGCCAGAAGAAGGTATTGGGGTCTAACTCCTCCACCAGATGAGGAATAATATATTCAAACATCTTGATGTAATCCACTTTCTGCTTCTTGGTAGGCTCCCATGCCTCCTCATCCACATGCTGTTCCAGCTCATTGTTACCACACCAAAGAGCAAGACATGCATGGTTGCGGATACGTTTCACATTGTCTGTTATCTCGGCACAGATGTTTTCCTCAAACTCCGGCGTCAACTCGTAGGAGGCACATGCAAACATCAAATCCTGCCATACCAGCAGTCCCAGTTCATCACAAATGTCATAGAAATAATCATCGGGATAATATCCACCGCCCCATACACGGATGGTATTGTAGTTTGCCGCCACACAATCCTGTAACAGCTTGCGGGTACGCTCCTCACTAATCCGTCCCAACACGGCATCCATGGGAACCATATCCGCACCCATGGCAAAAATCTGTACCCCGTTTACCTCGTGGGCAAAACTCTCGCCCCACTGGTCTTTCTCCTGGTGTATACCGATGGTACGCAGACCAATCCGCTTCTCCATCTCATCCAGAACAGTACCGTCAATGGTCATTAAAGTCACCTTCACGGTATACAAAGGATGTGCACCATATCCGTTGGGCCACCAAATCTGTGGATTTTTTATCACAATATTTCCAGCTGGTCCCGGCATAATCCTCTTTCCGTTTGGATCCGTAACGATAATCTCTATATGCGTATCATCACTCTCTCCATGACGGCGGCTCATAGTACCTCCCTGGAACTCCACATCTACATCCAGGGCAACCTTATCCTCACTGTGATTCTGTGTCACATAAAAGTCCTTAATCGCCTTATCACGGATACCGGTCACATATACGCTGCGGAAAATCCCGGCATCCGGAATGTGAGGCGCCCAATCCCAGCCAAAGCTGCCGTGGGACTTCCGCAGATGGGGATATCCTGCAACTGCCTCCGGCACACCACCGGTAAAGCATTTCTCCTGCTCCTGTGTTATGTATGGAATCGGCGGGCTAATGACTACCCTCAGGGTATTGTTTCCCATTCGGATGACTCCTTCCACATCAAACTCCCACACACGGTGCATATTGTCAGTAGTGCCTAAGGGCATCTCATTTAAATAAACCCGGCTAAGGGTATCTACACCCTCGAACACAAGATGCGTCTCATCCATATTCATAACCGCCGCACTGGCGTCAAAATCAAGCTGGTACACAAACTCACAGCCCATCAGCTCTAAAATCTTACGCTCATTATCCCGGTAAAACGGGTCTGGAATTTTGTTGTTCTTTAACAGCGTGTCCAATACACTGCCTGGAACCTCTGCGTCCATCCAATCTTCCACAATCCCAAACTGTTTATCGCCCATGACCTTCATCTGCCATGTTCCATTTAAATCTATACGTGTCATAACCAGCCTCCTTATTTTTCGTTTATTCTAGAATACCATCTGTACTGGTATTTTTCAAGAAAATCTTTACCGTCTTTTCAAAGAATATTTATAATTTTTCAAAATGTCCTCTGCTGATCTGCAGCCTGCCCTCCTCCAGGAACTTCAGCACTTCATATGCTTCAATTCCCAGCTCCTCCGAAATCTGCAGCGCATTGCTGTTGGGATACTCCTTCAGATACCTTTCAATGTCGTCAAACTGGTCCGCATCCAGACTCCGGCATCCCTTGCAGGTACAGGTGCGGATTTTACTTTTAAAAACTTCCTTACAGTGCTTGCAAACGCAAGTATATAACATATACAACCATCCTTTCCCTTTTGCACATTGCCGTCGCCTACATCAGCGTTGAAAACAGATTCAAAAACGGCTGGATAATCCGCAGCCGCAGCGGCCGGTATTTCCACTGCTCGTAGGTAATCTCCACGCATTCCTCAAAGGTATGCAGAAAGTCCTGGCGAATCCGCTCTCCCACATCTCCCCCCTGCATCCAGATACCATTTTCGTAATGCAGATAAAAGCTCCGGTAATCCATATTGATGGTTCCCACAATGGCGGCCACATCCGTCAGAATATTTTTCGCATGGATAAAGCCCGGCTCATATTCATAGATGCGCACCCCATTCCGCAGCAATGCGCCGTAGTTGTAATTTGTCAGCCATTTCACGCTCTTTTTGTCCGGAATAAACGGCGTGATAATACGCACGTCCACCCCTCGTTTTACCGCCTCAATCAAAGACTGTTTCATATAATCTTCCAACACCAGATATGGCGTGGTGATGTACAGGTACTTTCCCGCATACATAATCATCTGGTTATAAATGCTCTCGATGGGATTGCTGGGGTTATTGGCAGGTCCGTCTGTCATTACATGGCCGTTTACGTCTCCCCCGTCATAGGGATTCCCCACTTTATATTTGAGATAATGTATTGTTTCATCACTTCGAATCGATGCACTCCACATC
>CAZSGT010000193.1:0-4750 GCA_964606215.1 uncultured Lachnospiraceae bacterium | reverse complement strand
TTCTGTTGTTGGAGGCAGAAGAAAAAGGTATCGTTGCATGGTCCGATGTTCCCTCCATCAAAGAACAGTACGGCAGCAATCATCCCTATGGGGACAAGATTTCCATCTGGCAGGGAGACATTACCAGGCTTGCCGCCGGAGCCATTGTAAATGCGGCGAATTCCCAGATGCTTGGCTGTTTCGTGCCCTGCCACCGCTGTATTGACAATGCCATCCACAGTGCGGCAGGAATTGAACTGCGGGAAGAATGCAATCATAAGATGAATCAGAGGCGGATGCAATTTGGCAGCCAATATGAAGAACCTACCGGGCAGGCAATGCTGACAAAAGGGTATAATCTTCCGGCACAGTACGTGATTCACACAGTGGGACCAATTGTGGGCTGGGGTTTGACCGAGGAACTCCGGCAGGATTTGAGGAACTGTTATGAGAATGTATTAAAATGCTGTGTGGAAAACAAGATTCGTTCCGTAGCATTTTGCTGTATTTCCACGGGAGAATTTCATTTCCCCAATGACCAGGCGGCAAAGATTGCGGTAGAAACGGTCACATCTGTATTGAAAGAGCATGGAAACGCTTTTGACAGAATTATTTTCAATGTCTTTAAGGATTTGGACAAGAAGTATTACGAGGAATTGCTGTAGGATACGTGGCGGGATGGATGCAAGAAGGCGGATATTTGTGTTCTTATGCATTGAAATATAAGAAATGAACGGTGATAAACACAAATTCGGGAAAAGAGGAAAAACGGAAATGGATAAAAATAAACATAGTTCCCTTGTAGAAGGACCGGTATTTGGTTCATTAATCCGGTTTGCCGTGCCGGTGCTGGGAGCTTTGATTTTGCAGGCGGCTTATGGGGCAGTGGATTTATTGGTGGTCGGACAGTTTGGAGATGCATCCAGTATTTCGGCAGTAGGGACGGGCAGTACATTTATGCAGATGGTAACCTATGTCATCATCAGTCTTGCCATGGGAGCCACGGTTACCATAGGACAACATGTCGGGGAACGGAAACCCAGGGAAGCGGGAAATGCAGTTGGAACCACTATCATACTGTTTGCGGTAATGGGAGTGGTGGTGACAATATTACTGGAAGTGTTTGCCGGAGGTGTTGTGGAAATTCTCCAGGTGCCGGAAGCGTCTGTTGCAAAAACGGTTTCCTACATCCGGATTTGTTCCGGCGGTATTTTGGTTATCATCGCCTATAACGTAATCAGCGGTATTCTAAGAGGGGTAGGAAACGCAAATTTACCCCTTCTCTTTGTGGGGATTGCCTGCGGCGTCAACATTATTGGAGATTTACTTTTGGTGGGTGTATTCCGGCTGGATGTGGCAGGTGCAGCCATTGCTACGGTGGCAGCCCAGCTTGTGTCTGTCATTGCTTCTCTGTTCGTTCTGCGCAGGCAAAGCCTTCCGGTGGTATTCACCATAAAGCAGTGTAAGATATATGGCAAAGAGCTGCGTAAGATTTTAAATGTTGGTATTCCCATTGCCCTGCAGGAGGCGACGGTGCAAATTTCTTTCCTGGTAATCAATTCCATTGTCAATGATATGGGGCTGATGCCGTCAGCAGGGTATGGAGTGGCACAAAAAATTATTGCCTTTATTATGCTTGTTCCGTCTTCTGTTATGCAGAGTGTATCCGCGTTTGTGGCGCAGAACATTGGTGCCGGAGAAAAGAAACGGGCAAAACAGGGATTTTATGTTGCCATGATAACGGGATGCAGCATTGGAATTGTTATCTTTTTGATTGGATTTTTCGGCGGAGCGCAGGTATCTAAATTGTTTACAAATGACGCAGCAGTTATTGCACAAAGTGCAGATTTTCTGAAAGGATTTTCTGCGGACTGTATTCTTACCTGTATTCTGTTTTCCAGTATTGGTTATTTTAATGGATGCGGAAGAAGTATTCCGGTTATGGTGCAGGGGATTTCTTCTGCGTTTTGTATCCGCATTCCGGTGTCAATTTTTGTATCCGGACTTCCGGAAGCATCTCTGGTGTTAATGGGGCTTGCGACGCCCATTACGACCGTATATGGAATTATCTTCTTTATGATTTGCTTTGCATGGGTTCGGAATAAGGAGAAATCCAATGCAATGGATATGGGTAATTCCGGTGGACATGTATAGAGGCCTATGCTAACATAGAGAGAACATACAGAAGAACAGGAGGGAAATCATGTCCATTGAAAGAGTAAAAGAATACTTCAAAGAATTTGGAATGGAAGAAAAGATTCAGGAATTTCAGGTATCCAGTGCAACGGTAGAACTGGCGGCAAAGGCGCTTGGATGTCAGCCCCAGAGGATTGCCAAGACGTTGTCCTTTCTGGTAGACGGTCATGCAATCTTAATCGTTGCCGCTGGAGATACAAAAATTGATAACCCGAAGTATAAAGCCCAGTTTGGCGCAAAGGCGAAGATGCTTTCGCCGGACCAGGTGGAAGAGCTGGTGGGGCACGGAGTAGGCGGCGTATGCCCCTTTGCCGTCAATGAAGGGGTGGAAATATATCTGGATGTATCGTTAAAGCGGTTTGAGACGGTGTTTCCCGCATGTGGCAGTTCCAACAGTGCGATTGAGCTGTCCATGGATGAGATGGAGAGATATTCTGGCTATAAAGAATGGGTGGATGTCTGCAAAGGATATTCCGAGTAGGAGTATGTCATTTCTTTCAAGAAAATGGAAAATCTGCCGATATATTATGTAACAGTGTTTCTGAAGGCAGAACACGGCGTTGATGGAAAGGAGCAGATGTAACAATGTTTGCGATTAATCATACACCAGCGGGGACACGCCCGTATGTTAATAATATGCAGAGTACACCGGCAAAAAGTGTTGATTTTCTGGAGCAGTTGCGGTATGCAGAGGAAAATGCAGCTCCATCCAGACAGAGGTCCATGCAGAAGCATCTGGTAAAGAAATGGGAAATCCAGGGGGCATTGCAGGACCGTGAAACGGAATCGTCAAATACAGGAATGAAACCCTCCAAGACAGAGATGGAGCAGTCCCAGACGGATACAGATATTGTAGTAAAGGCAGACGGTTCCAGAGTGCTTGTGATAACAACCAGTGTTGGCGGGATGCAGACCACCATGAGTCTGGAAATCTCGAAACCAACAGCAATGCAAAACGATATACAGGAAAGGAGCCGCCATGAATCAGGGAATATATGCAGGATATACGACGAAAACCAATTATACGAATCAGAAAACACAGAAAACACAGAACAGTCAGGCAGCTGGGGCTTCCTTTGCTGACAAGGTAGTACAAAAAAACGAAAGCGTGGTTACAGAGTACAAAAAAAGACATCCCGAATCCGCATCCCATGTAGACGCCCAGGTGCAGGCGGGAAAGGATGTAAAGATAAAAAACGGAGTGGAAAATGTTTCCACCCAGGACATGACCATGGAAGAATACAAACGCTTTATCAATGATTTGTTAGACAGCATTCCTTTCGATTCTACCAGAAAATATGATAAAGAAATCATTACCATCACGGAAAAGGGATGGGAACAGATGAAAAACGACGCCGATTATGAGGCGTGGGTCTTAGGATATACTGTAGAAAACAGAAGCGTACGCAATCCATTTTTCGGTCTGCCGGGAGCATCTGGAAGCTTCTATGTAGAAAAATTCGGCGCATCCATAGAAGAACATCTTGGGCAGAGCGTGGGCAGCACGGAGCAGGCTAAGAGTACAAAGCGATTCAGAAATGAAAAATCATGGTGGGATAAACGCCATGAGAGAATGGAAGAACTGCTGAAAGAAGAGGTACAGAGGAAACTGAAAAAAGCCCGGGCAAAGAAAAAGCTGGAACAACAGAAATATCTTCACGACCGCATGGAGAGCCAGGAACGCCTGCACAACTTTCTTGTAGAAGGTGAGCGGGGAAAAACCACCATACCTTCGTTTCGTGCCACCGGAGCGGCCGCAGCCGCTTACGAGGACTGCATCAGTGTGTTCAGTGCAGGGATGTCCCGCACCAATATATAAACATTTGCGGCAGCATGAAACCAGACCGTAGACTTATTTGTTTTCATATCTCCACTGTCTGGGAGAGACGCCGTATACATTTTTAAAAGCCCGTGAAAAATGCAGTTGGTTTGAATATCCTACAGCATTGCCAATATCAGCAACCGAGAGGTTTGTTAGTTTTAACAGCTCGGTTGCTTTTATCATGCGGTAGGAAATCAAAAATGCCTGCGGGGATTTTCCCATGTTCTCGTGAAATATTTTTCCGAAGTAGCTTCGGTTCAATCCGCAGGAAGCAGCGATGTCTTCCACGGTAATTTCATTCTGGAAATTCTGTTCAATAAAAGAAATTGCCTCCTTAATATAAAAATCACGCAGATTATTTCCCTTTGTTACCTGAGTCATATCCGAAGAGCGCACCAGCGCGTCAATAAACAGATACAGGTGTCCAATCAGATGAAAGGGTGATGCGTCTTTGTTGTTGACAATGTAAAGCATTTCATCCTTCATGATGCCTGCAGATTCTTTATACCTTGCCTTGTATACGGGATGGTTGACGTCAAGACCGGCAATTTCCATCATTTGTTTCACCTGCAGGCCGTCAAATTCAAGCCAGACATATTCCCAGGGAATGTTGTTATCCGCTATATAGGTACAGATTTGCTTTGGAAACAGCATGAATCCCTGCCCGCTTTTTACAGAATAGGAAATGGTTTCGCCGCTGGAATTTTGCGCCATCAACATGCCGGTTCCGGAGATGATATAGTGGAACAGATA
>CAZSGT010000192.1:0-4793 GCA_964606215.1 uncultured Lachnospiraceae bacterium | reverse complement strand
ACCGAAGTGGAACGGAAATGCGCACTGCGGCGGATAGGTATACGTTGCTTATAGCACCCCGCCGCAGGCGGAGAGTTTCGCAGGCGGAACTCTTTCTTGTTGAATAGGAAATTATTTGATTTACGGGAAACTTTACTTTTTTGCAAAAAAATGATAAAATGTATTCTGATTAAAAGTGGGTTACTAGCTTTAATAATTTTGACAAAGGAGTGGTGAAATGATTTCAAATCAGGTCTTACAGACAACCATTGATGGACTGAAAACCATTACGAGAATTGATATTTGTGTTATGGATACAGAGGGAAAGGCGTTGGCGACTACGGTGAGCAATGCGGAGGAGTACGAGGATGCAGTGCTTGCTTTTGTGGATTCCCCGGCGGACAGCCAGGTGCTGCAGGGATATCAGTTTTTTAAGGTGTTTGATGAACATCAGTTAGAGTATGTGATTCTTGCCAAGGGAGACAGTGACGATGTATATATGGTAGGCAAGATTGCGTCTTTCCAGATTCAGAATCTTCTGGTTGCCTATAAAGAGAGATATGATAAAGATAATTTCATCAAGAACCTGCTTTTGGATAACCTGCTCTTAGTGGACATATATAACCGTGCCAAAAAGCTTCATATTGAGCCGGATGTGCGCCGCATTGTTTTTCTTATTGAGACAAAGAATGAGAAAGACAATAACGCATTGGAGACGGTGCGCAGTATTTTTTCCACCAAGACCAAGGATTTCATAACAGCCGTTGACGAAAAGAATATTATTCTTGTAAAAGAGTTAAAGCCAAATGAGACCTATGAGGATATGGACCGGACTGCGAAGGTAATTATGGATATGCTCAATACGGAGGCCATGACGCAGGTGCATGTATCCTATGGAACCATTGTGCCTGAGATAAAGGATGTTTCACGCTCTTACAAAGAAGCGAAAATGGCGTTGGATGTGGGAAAGATTTTTTATAGTGACCGTAATGTCATTGCATACAACAAGCTGGGAATTGGCCGTTTGATTTATCAGCTGCCCATGCCTTTGTGCAAAATGTTTATCCGGGAGATTTTTGGTGGAAAGTCGCCGGATGATTTCGACGATGAGACCATATCAACGATAAATAAGTTTTTTGAGAACAGCTTGAATGTGTCAGAGACGTCCAGACAGTTATATATCCACAGAAATACCCTGGTATATCGTCTGGATAAGCTACAAAAGAGCACGAACCTGGATTTGCGGGTATTTGAGGATGCCATTACCTTTAAGATTGCATTGATGGTGGTAAAATACATGAAGTACATGGAAAATTTTGAGTACTAATTCTGGAGGAGTGTCAGATGGAACAGATGTCACAGCACATGCCGTTGATTCAGATGGAGAATATATCCAAAAGATATGAATCTGGTACGGATGGATTGCAGGATTGTTCTCTTACAATTGAAAAGGGAGAGTTTGTTTTTGTGGTGGGTAGAAGTGGCTCTGGAAAATCGACTTTGATGAAGCTGCTGTTAAAAGAAATCGAGCCCACCAGCGGAACCATATATGTACAGGGACAGGATATTACCAGCATGCAGGCAAAGGCAGTTCCCTATTACCGCAGGAAGCTGGGGGTGGTATTTCAGGATTTCCGGCTTTTAGAAGACCGCAGTGTATATGAGAATGTTGCATTTGCACAGCGGATTGTGGGTGTATCTGCCCATCAGATACGCCGCAACGTGGCGAATATTTTATCCTTGGTTGGGCTGCTTGATAAGGTGGATGCCAACCCGAAACATTTATCCGGTGGTGAGCAGCAACGAGTTGCCATTGCAAGGGCACTGGTAAACAAGCCTGCCATACTTTTGGCAGATGAGCCTACCGGTAATCTGGATCCCAAAAATTCATGGGAGATTATGTCGTTGTTGGACCAGGTCAACAAAATGGGTACGACAATATTGGTAGTTACGCACAACAATGAGATAGTAGACGCTATGAAAAAAAGAGTAGTGGCGTTGCATAGTGGAATTGTGATCCGCGATGAAGAGAAAGGCGGATACCGTATCCGGAGGGGACCAGGAATATGAAAATCAGTACATTTTTTTATTGCATAAAAGAAGGCATTAAAAGTATTTTACAAAATAGAATGTTTTCGCTGGCGTCCATTGGAACCATAACAGCGTGTTTGTTTTTGTTTGGTATTTTCTACTTTATAGCCAGCAACTTTACAAATACCGTAAATAATCTGGAGAGTTCCGTCAGCATAACTGTTTTTTTTGACGAGGGAATCTCCGAGAAAAAGAT
Organism: uncultured Lachnospiraceae bacterium; assembly: GCA_964606215.1. Lineage (GTDB taxonomy): Bacteria > Bacillota > Clostridia > Lachnospirales > Lachnospiraceae > CAZSGT01. The sequence continues at coordinate 2,527 of CAZSGT010000192.1, read as the reverse complement.
AGAGGAAATTGGAGAGGATATCAAGGCATGTAAAGATGTGGAACGAATTGAATTCGTTTCTGCCGACGAGGCATGGAGGCAGTTTCAGGAAGAGAATTTTGAGGGAAATAAAAATCTGGTAAATACCTTTGGCAATGACAATCCCCTGAAAAATTCCGCATCCTACAATGTTTATCTCAGCAGTCTTAGCGGACAGGATGAATTGGTAAGATATATAGAAAAAATTGATGGAGTCAGACAGGTAAATAGTTCCTCCACGGCTGCCAACAGTTTAAATAGTTTTAAAATGCTGGTTAGCTATATTTCTGCCAGCATTATTGTGATTTTGTTAGGCGTGTCTGTTTTTCTCATTAGCACGACGGTATCTATGGGAATTGCCGTCCGCAAAGAAGAGATTTTCATTATGAAACTGGTGGGGGCAACCGATGCTTTTATCCAGACGCCTTTTGTGGTAGAGGGAGTTTTGATTGGTCTGATTGGTGCGCTGGTGCCGTTGGGCCTGCTCTATATTATTTATAACAATGTGATTGAGTACGTGACAGGACGGTTTGCCATGTTAAGTAACTGGCTCACATTTGTGGACGTGGATGTGGAATTCCAGGTGCTGATGCCGCTGTCGCTGATTGTGGGGTTAGGGATAGGATTTTTTGGGAGTATGCTTACTGTGAGGAAACAACTGCGTCAGGTTGTATAGTTAGATGGTGGGAAATATTTGCTCGAATGAGCTGCCGTAGGATAACTGTTGTTTAAGTTGCTTAGGATGAATCAGCCGCTGGCAAAGGAGGCTTACAGCATGAAGAAAAATAAGAAAAAATACATTGCAGGAATTGCCATTTTATGGGGAATGGGTTTGTTGGGACTTTGCATCCAGGCGGGGATAGACCAGATGGATCGGGTACACGCAACGACCATTACTTCGCCGGAGCCCAGTACTGCACCGCAGGCTTCACCAACACCGGTAGGGGAAGAATCTTCGGTAGATGAACTGAACCAGCAGATTAATGATGTTCAGGATACAAAAAAGAGGTTAGAGCAGCAAAAGAAAGACTTAAAGAATTCCATCAGCAGTTTAAAGGAAAAGAAAAGCAATCTGATGGAATATATTGAAGCGTTAGATAAAGAGGTCACGGATTTAGAGGAGCGCATCGCAGAGACAAAAAAGCAGGTTAAATCTACCAGAAAAGAACTGAAGCAGTTACAGGCAGATTTGAAGCTGGCGGAAGAAAATAAGCAGAATCAGTATGATATTATGAAGGAACGCATACAATATATGTACGAGAACGGGACAGAAGGTTACATAGAAATGGTATTAAAATCCAATGATTTATCAGACCTTCTTAGCCGCGTAGAGTACGTTACCCAGATTTCTGCCTATGACAAAAACGTATTAAACAACTATACGAATCTGGTGGGACAGGTATCTGCCATGGAGGCAGAGGTATCCAGAAAACTCATTGAAGTCGAGGAGAAAAAAGAGAGCCTGACTTTGGATAAGGAATATCTGGAGAAGATGATGGCAGATAAAAATTCCGAGATGAAGACCTATACGGATAAACTAAAGAAAGACAAAGCAGATTTGACTGCAACGGAAGAGGAGGTTGCCAGACAGGAAGAGCTGGTGGACCAGCTGTTAGAGCAGCAGCGTAAAAAGATTCAGGAAGAAATGGACAGACAGGAAGCGGCAGCAAAGGCGGCGGGAGACAGCTCCCAGATGCCAGTGATTACCGACGGCAATACGGATGGATTCCGCTGGCCTCTGGTGATTGCAGGCGAGATTACCTCTCCGTTCGGTAAGCGTACCAGCCCCACGGCAGGTGCCAGCACCTATCACCGTGGAATTGACATTGGCGCACCTATGGGAACGCAGATTGTGGCGTCAAAGGATGGTACGGTCGTCACTTCCGAGTATCAGAGTGGCGCAGGCAATTATGTTGCCATATATCATGGGAATTCCACATATACCTACTATATGCATTGTTCCCGTTTAGCAGTTAATGCGGGAGATAAGGTAAAGCAGGGACAGGTGATAGCCTATGTAGGTTCCACTGGAGTTTCCACCGGACCCCATCTGCATTTTGCTATTGTAACCAATGAGCAGTATGTGGACCCACAGCAGTATGTATCTCCCTGATAGAAAGGTTGTAAGACAATGGAAAATCAAAATAAAAAGTTTTGGATAGGGTTAGCCGTGGGAATTGGAATCACAGCGGTATTGACAATTATTTTAACCACCGCAGCCCTGTACCTGACAGGTGGCTTTGATAATAATGATTATAAAAAAAGTATTATCTCTTCAGAGAAAAAAGACGATACAAAACATGAGAGTAATACAGACAGCAAATTAGATTATAATCCAGGGGATGATGCGAAGGCAAACAGCATTCAGGAGATTATTGACAGGTATTATCTCAATACCGTAACAGAGGAGGAGGTTGCAGAAGGAGTCTACAAGGGTATCATGGCTTCTTTGGATGACCCCTATTCCGTGTATTATACCAAGGAGGAATACGAATCCATCCAGGCGTCT
>CAZSGT010000191.1:0-4794 GCA_964606215.1 uncultured Lachnospiraceae bacterium | reverse complement strand
GCGTAAAAGGGTACGTAGTTCCGGGAGGAAGGATTTATGAGCAGAGGGAGTATGTGTACAATGCGTTGAACGACATTCCCGGAATCAGTGTTGTGAAACCGAAAGCTGCTTTTTATGCATTTCCAAAAATTGACACGAAGAAATTCAATATTTCTAATGATGAACAATTTGCCTTTGATTTTCTCCGGGAGAAAAAGGTATTGATTGTCAGCGGCAGTGGTTTTAACTGGAAAGAGCCAGACCATTTCCGTGTAGTATATCTTCCAAGAATCGAGGTGTTGGAGGAGGCAATGGGAAAACTTGGCGATTTTCTCCGTACATACCGCCAATCCTGATAGATGTCCACTGTACATCCCGCGTCTCATGCCCGAAGGCATATTTGAATAGGAAGATGTTGCTTTACTGTAATGAAAACCGCAGGCATCAAGCTTGCGGTTTTTTATGGTGGCTGGTATAATGGAAATACAAGATAAAATGTTAAGGAAAAGGAGGTTTTTTATGTTTCGAGTTTCAAATTATACCGACAATGACAATATCAGAGTGCTTTCTGAGATGGGACCGTTTCAAGTTATCGAGTACCAGAAAGACCTGAGCGTGGCTCCAAATTCCGTACAATTTGCATGGTTTGCCAGCGAGATGAACGTCAGAAAGCGTCAGGTAATCTGTGACCTGAGCAAAGCCAATATCACTGTTCAAGCAGGCGCGATGCAGTGGATGGCAGGAAATGTAAATGCCACGACCGGAATCAAGGGAGTGGGGGATTTCCTGGGCAAAGCGGTTCGCGGTAAAGTTACCGGAGAGTCTGCGATTAAACCGGAGTATACCGGAGACGGTCTGTTGGTTTTGGAACCTACATACAAACATATCCTTCTGGTAAATCTGGCAGACTGGAATGGCTCCATTGTGTTAGATGACGGATTATTCCTTGCCTGTGACTCCAAGCTGCAGCATAAAGCAGTGGCGCGCTCCAATCTTTCTTCTGCCATTGCAGGAAATGAAGGATTGTTCAATCTAGGTATCACGGGTGACGGCGTGCTCTGCCTGGAGTCTACTTCTCCTATGCAGGAGCTGGTGGAGGTTACCTTGGATAACGACGTATTGAAAGTGGATGGCAATTTTGCCATTGCCTGGAGCGGAAGCCTGAGCTTTACCGTAGAGCGTTCCGGAAAGTCGTTGATGGGTTCTGCCGCATCTGGGGAAGGTCTGGTAAATGTGTACCGTGGTACCGGCAAAGTACTTTTGGCCCCGGTGGCACATTAGAGCAGCTCTTTGTAATGTATTTTGGTTTACAGTTAGATTGCACATTCGTGCCAGAAAGATGTGTTAGATTGTTAAGAATGGAGGATGTATATGAAACAGATTATGAATTGTTTCAGAAAATACGGTTTGCTGTTGTTTGCGCTTGTGCTTGTCAGTGTGCTTTGTCTGGAAAGCGTAGAGGCATACGCAGCCGCAAAACCAAAGCTGAGTACGACAAAAACATCATTAAATGTGAAAGATACAGCTACATTAACAGTGATGAAGGTATCAAAGAAAAAGATTGCAAAGATTACCTGGAAGAGCAGTAAAAAGTCTGTGGCAAAGGTATCTTCCAAGGGAAAGATTACGGCAAAGAAAAAAGGAAACACTACTATTACCTGTACTGTAAAGGTGAAGGCAGGAAAGTCCGCAAAGCTGAAATGCAAGGTGACGGTAGTACCTGCACCTGCATATAAAAGTTCTGCTATGAATATGGCTGCAGGTGCCAGTGTGACGCCGGCAATGACAAACGTGATAACAAAGAATGTGAAGAGCACTGCCTATTCCAGCAGTAATGTGAAAGTTGCTTCCATAGATAATAAGGGAGCAGTTACTGCGGTATCTGCGGGAACGGCAACGATTACGGCAAAGATGAAGATGAAAAGTGGAAAAAGTTATACAGCAAAGTGTACGGTGACAGTGAAGGCAGTTCAGGCGGTGACACCGACGCCGACAGCAGTTCCAACGCCGATACCGATGCCAAGACCGGGAGAACACGACTCTGCCAACGGTATTAAGACCATTGACGACGGAGTGATGAGAGAAGAGATTACCTCTTTTGATATCATCCACGGGATGGGTGTAGGAACCAATCTGGGTAATACCATGGAGGCAACAAGCGGTTACGCATCTACGGTACAGGGATTTGAGACTGCATGGGGACAGCCTGTGACTACACAGGATATGCTGACCGGTATGAAGAAAGCAGGATTCAATTCCATTCGTATTCCAGTTGCATGGTCCAATATGATGTCAAAGGATGGACAATACAAGATTCCGGATGAATTTTTTGACCGCATAGAGACGATTATGAACTATGCGTTAAATGAAAAAATGTATGTTGTCATCAATGACCACTGGGACAGTGGCTGGTGGGCGAGATTTGGGTCTGTAGATGAAGACGAGCGGGCAGACGCCATGATTAAATACAGGACAATGTGGACACAGATTGCGGAGCGGTTCAAAGAGTATTCCGACTACCTGATTTTTGAATCTGCCAATGAAGAGTTGGGAGAGCGGTTGAATTGGGAGTCCGATTATGCAAATTCCGGCTGGTTCCAGTCAGAGGATGAATTGTATGAATGTGTGAACCAGATTAACCAGGCATTTGTGGATGTGGTTCGCGGTACCGGTGGAAACAATGCAAAGCGTCATCTGCTGATTGCAGGATATGATACGGGTATTTCAAAAACCTGTGACGACCGTTATAAGATGCCGAAGGACACCATAGAGAATCATCTGATTGTGTCTGTACACTATTATTCTCCGGCCACATATTGTATTGCAGACCAGGAAGATAACAGCTGGGGGTATGCGGCAACTTGGGGAACTGAGCAGGAGATTGCAGAATTGCAGGCAACGCTTCGCAATATGAAGATTCGGTTCTGCGACAACGGTTATCCGGTAATTATCGGTGAGTACGGCGTAACAGATACGAAGAAAGAAGATGGAACTTATGTCCGCAAGGAGGGCAGGGATGTATTCTTTAATGCGGTATGTGAGTATGCATTGGAGAACGGCATGTGTCCGATGCTTTGGGATACAAATCAGATTTTTAATCGTAAAACCTGTCAGATTACCAATGCCACCGAGCGTACAAACTATCTTGCACTGTCAAAGAAAGCCCAGGAGCTTCCGGTATATAAACCAGTAGAGACAGACGGTACGTATACATGGGAAGGTATCCTCGGTTCTTATGGCTGGAGACCGACAACACCGCAGATAGAGGACGGTTCTACATTCCTGCTTAACCATCTGGGAAATTGTTACCAGGTAGTTGGAGTGGACTGGACAAAGTTTGAAAATCCGGTGATTCGTGTTCATATGGAAGCGGAAGGTGCAACAGCGGCTTACCGGTATGCGGATACAGTTGTGCGGGATCAACCAAACAGCGACCCATATATTGACATGGAACGTATCCCATGGGAGACCACGGAGGATTTGGTTTTGGATTTAACAGAACTTGGTCTTGATATGAAGGAAGGAAAATGTTTGTATCTGGACTTCTCAACAAGCAAAGCCTATTCCGGCAAAGCAACCATTACAATTTATGAGAAGGAAGATACAGAATCTTCCACAGAATCATAAGAGTAAATAAAGAATCTTTTGCAAGATGGATGAAGGCGCAAAAAATATATGAAGATAGAAAACCAGAGGGAACACAGTGTTTCTCTCTGGTTTTTATTTACAATAAGCTGGCTCGCGGAAGCGTGACAGCGTTTGTTATAATAAACAGATTCACCAACCGTGACAGTATTTGTTACTTCCGATTATTTTTCATCGCTCATAAGCTTCAGTGGAAGGGCAAGCAAAACGGCGCCGCCAAGGATATTACCGATGGTGACAAAAAACATGCTCCTTCCAATCAGGGAAAGGCTGACACCGTCTAACATCAAATAGGCGATGGAAAACGTTCCCATATTTGCAATGCAGTGCTCGAAGCCGCAGATGACAAAGGTCATAATCACGCAAAACATAATAACAAGTTTGCCGCTCTCTGTCTTCATGCGGGTGCCGGTCCAGACAGCAAGACAAACCATGAAGTTACACAGGATGCCGCGCAAAACCAGTTCAACTGCGGGAATGGCCAGTTTGCCGTCGATAAAACTCTGGAAATATTCTATCATAATGCTTCTGGATGCACCGCTGTATACGAAAATGGCAGATAAAAGCAGTGCTCCCACAAAGTTGCCAATATAGCTGAATACCCATACCTTCAACATATCTTTTGGAGATACGAATTTATTGTAAACACCTATAGCCATGGTCATGTTATTTCCGGTAAAAAGCTCGCCGCCGACAAAGACAATCAGCACAATGGCGATGGAAAATAAAAAGGAACTCAGCACCTTTCCAAACTGTGGATAGGTGGAATACAGAACGGCAGCAGTTACATTTGATAGTAAGACAGCTACAACGATATAAAATCCTGCTATGATGGAACGAATAAAAAATTTGCCGAGATGCTTATTACAAATCTCTGCCTTGTTTGCAGCCGCACCGGCTACTGTGTTTATGTCACTGGTAAACATATGACTTTCTCCCCTTTATGTATATTTTGGCTGCAAAATATAATCTTGTATATTACAAACCTATACCATTATACATGGATTGGGAAGAATGTGCAAATTGTTTTGCAAAGTATAATGGGTTCGGGTATACTGATTAGGAAAGTTAGAGAAAGGAAGTGCGAATATGCGTTGTATTTCGTGGAATGTAAATGGAATCCGTGCCTGTGTGGGCAAGGGATTTGAGGAATATTTTAAGAGTGCGGAT